>CAJUKL010000004.1 GCA_910587195.1 uncultured Clostridia bacterium
TTGCTCAAGCTTTTTTCACTTACTTTCTTGAAAGAAAGTAAGCAAAGAACTTTTGCGCAAAACTTCGTTTTGCTGCCGTGCAGGGAAGTTGAACAGTTATTGCGGTTGAACGAGAACAGAACACCAGCAGTTAAAAATTTGTTCTGTTCCGTTCGAAAAAAGAATAGTTTTTGCTCAAGCTTTTTTCAAAAAGCTTGTAGGTTGTAGGGCAAAGCCCTACGGTCTTTTTACGCTTGCAAGCGTGTTTTTGAAGGGGTACAAAGCGTAAACTTTGGGGAAACTTTTCACAAGTGAAAAAAGTTTCCCCAAGAACTTCCGACTTTCATTAAGCTCATATAAACTGGTTTTTTCACAAACTATGCTATTTTTAAACTTAAATGATTATAATTTTTGCAAAAAAGTTTTTATACATTTGCCCTAACAAACAAAAAGAAGCAATCGCTTCTTTTTTGTTATTATAAAATAAAAAAATGAGGGGATTCTATGGAAATTTATTTTTTTATGTCATTTTTATTTGGTTTTGGAGGACTGGGAATTTTAGGAATTGCTATTACAATGCATCGTTCTGCTCAAAAATAGCGGAAACAAGCTACTGTTTATGCAGAAGCTACCATTATACAGATAATTGTGGATAGTCATTCTAAACGGAACTATATCTATGAATTTTATGTGAATGGGATAGCAAAACAGGTTCTATTTGCTGGAAAAAGGTATCGGAAAGAGGGAGATATCATATCTATTTTTTATGACCCTAAACATCCAGAAATGATATATGTTCCTGAACTTCAGCCATGTATGGCAATGTTTGGCTTGTATTTTATTGGCATAATCTGGATTATCAGTAGTATATCATCCTTTATATTTTGGAAATTGGGGATAAAATAATATTTATCCTTGGAGAATTTTTTGGAAAATAGAAATTCCCCAAGGATTTATTATAAAGAAAGTATTACATTTTTTCAAATGCCTGTTCCAAATCTGCTATAATATCATCAATATGTTCTGTTCCAATAGAAAGACGAATGGTAGTTGGTGCAATGCCACAGGCTTCTAATTCCTTATCTGTCATTTGAGAGTGCGTTGTTCCCGCTGGATTGATAACCAAAGATTTTACATCTGCAACATTTGCTAACAAAGAAAATAATTTTAAGTTATCAACAAAACGGTTTGCATCTTCTCTTGTGCCTTTTGTTTCTATGGTAAAAATAGAAGCACCACCTTTTGGTAAATATTTTTGATATAATTTATGATAAGGGCTATTTGGTAAAGAAGGATGATTTACCTTTGCTACTTTTGGGTGCTTTGCTAAATATTCTACTACTTTTAAAGTATTTTCCACATGACGTTCTACTCGTAAAGAAAGGGTTTCCAAGCCTTGTAAAAACAAAAAAGAATGGAAAGGACTTAAACAAGCACCTGTATCACGAAGCAATACCACTCTTGCCCTTGTAATATAAGCTGCTTTTCCCGCTGTTTTTGTAAAACTAATGCCATGATAGCTTGGGTCTGGCTCTACTAAATGCGGAAATTTACCACTTGCTTCCCAGTCAAAATTACCACTATCTACAATAACTCCACCAATAGAGGTGCCATGACCACCGATAAATTTGGTAGCAGAATGCACCACAATATCTGCACCATATACAAAAGGTCTTAATAAATAAGGAGTTGCAAAAGTGCTATCTACAATCAATGGAATTTTGTGTGCATGAGCAATTTCTGCTACCTTTTCTATATCAATCATGCTTGCATTTGGATTTCCAATAGATTCAATATATAATAATTTTGTGTTTGGCTGTATTGCATTTTCAAAATTAGAAACATCATCTGGATTTACAAAAGTTGTTGTAATTCCGCTTTTGGATAAAGTATGTGCAAAAAGATTAAAGGTGCCACCATAAAGTGTATTAGCTGAAACAATATGGTCACCCATTTTTGCAATATTTTGTACAGCATACGTAACAGCAGCGGAACCAGAAGCTAAAGCCAAAGCACCAACACCGCCCTCTAAAGCATTAATACGTGCTTCAAAAACGTCTGTGGTAGGGTTCATCATACGACTGTAAATATTTCCTTCTGCTTTTAAATCAAATAAATCAGCAGCATGTTGGCAACTGTCAAATACATAAGAAGTTGTTTGATAAACAGGGACAGCACGGGAATGTGTAGTAGGGTCGGCTGTTTCTTGTCCTGCATGAAGTTGTAATGTTTCAAAACGGTACATAAATGATTCCTCCTTTGTTGTTGAGCAATTTAATTTGACTTATTGTATAGCCTTTTTACTTACTTTGTCAATATTTCAAAAAATTCTTTTTATAAAAACAAAAAAGTGATACAATAAAGCAAGCAAATCAAATAAAGGAGGAAACAACATGAATTTTGGGTTTATCGGTGCTGGAAATATGGTCAGTGCTATTGTAAAAGGTATGACAGTTGGTACCAAAAGCTATGAGGGAAATTGCATTTATATTACAAGTAAATCAGGAGTTACTGCCAAAGAATTAGCAAAAACTTGTTCAGCACATTTTTGTGAAACAGCAGAAGAAGTAGTGTCCTATTCTAATGTTGTTGTATTAGGGGTAAAGCCACACATTTTAGCAGAAGTTTTACCCAATATCAAGCAAGCCATTCAGAAAAAAAATCCGTTGATAATTTCTATTGCAGCCGGCAAAACATTGGAATATCTTGCTTCTTTTTTAGCAGAAAAAACGCCTATTGTTAGAGTTATGCCAAATATCAATGGAAAAATAGGCGCATCTACAACAGGTATCTGTAAAAATGACTTTGTGACAAAAGAACAATTTCAAATAGCAAAAGAAATGTTTGCTACCATAGGCAGCGTTGCAGAAATTTCAGAGGAGCAGTTTTCCATTTTTAGTGTGATTGGAGGTGCTTCTGTAGCATTTGCTTACTTATATATAGATGCTTTAGCAAGAGCGGGATTAAAAGCAGGAATGTCTAAAAAGCAAGCATTAGAAATTACAGCACAAACTGTTTTAGGAAGTGCAAAAATGGTATTGGAAAGTGGAGAACATCCCTATGCTTTAATTGACCAAGTTTGTTCTCCTGGTGGTACAACCATAGAGGGTATCTGTGCTTTACAACAAAATGGATTTGAAAATACATTAGTCAAGGCATTTGATGCAGTATTAGAAAAAGATAAAAAAATTGGAGAAAAAAAATAAGGAGAAAAATATGGTATCATCACCAGAATATGTTGCATTTATTGCAGAACAATTATCAGAGTTAGAACAAATTTCTTATCGAAAAATGTTTGGAGAATATGCTTTTTATTATAAAGGAAAAGTACTTGGCGGTGTTTATGATAATCGCTTTTTGATTAAGATTACAAAAAGTAACCAAAAACTTTGCGAAAACTTTGTGCAAGAATTACCTTATGAGGGTGCAAAACCTATGCTATTGATAAGTGAAGTAGATGACAAAGTTTTTTTAAAAAATTTGGTAGAAGTTACATGGGAGGAGTTACCCTTTCCGAAAAAAAGAAAAGTATGAGTTGTAAATATCTACCAAATAATAAAGTGTTTTAAAAAGAATAGTTAATTTTTAGGACATATATTTTTTAACAAGAAAGACAACAGTAAAAATATAATTTTGTCATCAATCATAAGTTGATAAAATGTACAAAAAAAGGAACGATACGATTATGCAATTTTAATGAATTTTGCTTTTTTATGGATATATAAAACAATAAAAAGTGGTATATGCTAGAAAAAAACCTTTTTTTTCACAAAAATATCACTTTTTTTTTATGAAAACATTTCATTCTTTAAAAATGTCACTATCTATTCAAGACAAAGGTAAATAATGAATGTGTTGAAAATACCATTTTTTTATAGGATAATAAATATATCGAAAGGTTGGTTTTTAAAAATGTCACTATCAGAAGAAAATCCAAAGACAGGTTTAACTGCAAGACAAAAAGCCATCATTGAGATTCTAACAAAATTTACAGCAACAAATCCTGTTACAATTTCTGCTATTTCAGAAAAATTAAATTTAAGCTCTCGCACCATATTGAGAGAAATGCCCGATATTGAACGCTGGCTTTCTGAAAACAATTTTAAATTTATTCGCAAGCCTGGTGTGGGCTTGATATTAGAAGAAAGCCTCGAAAATCAAAAAAAGATATTGGAACTTTTAGATGTAGAATCTGTCAAAAAAGTATATTCCAAAGAACAAAGACGAAAATTTCTTTTAGGAGAACTTTTGTCAAGTAAAGAACCACGAAAATCTTTTTATTTTACATCAAAGTTTAAAATATCAGAAGGCACCTTGAGTAATGATTTAGATGTTTTAGGAAAATGGCTTGCTACCTATCACATCCATATTATTAGAAAGCAGGGCTTAGGAATTTACTTAGAAGGAACAGAAGAAAATTATAGACAGGCGATTGCAAATGTTGTTTATGACTTTATGGAAGAAAAAGAAATTCTTAGTTTGTTAAGTGGGCATCAGACTGCCGAAGATGCTCCAAAAATTTATTCTCATAACAAACTGCTTCATTTTTTAGATGAAAAAATTGTAAAAGTAGTGGAACAACTTTTATCAGAAACAGAACAAAAACTAAAAATTAAATATACCGATAGTGCATATATTGGTTTAGTGGTTCATATTTCTCTTGCGATTAAAAGAATCCAAAATTTAGAAAAAATTGAAATGGAACAACAAAAACTGCAAAAACTTTTGCTTACTCCAGAATATTCTGTTGCAGAAGAAATTGCACAAGGACTTTCGGAACACTTAGAGGTAGAAATTCCCGCAGATGAAATTGGTTTTATTACAATGCATTTGTTAAGTGCAAAAATTTGGTTTTTAGATGAAAATGCAATGTTTTTTGATAAAAAAAATGATGTTCGAGAACTGGTAAAAGATATGATAACCATCGTAGAACAAGAATTGGGGGTTTCATTAAAAGAGAGTGAAGCGCTTTACGAAGATTTAATACAACATATTTTACCTGCCATCAATCGTTTATCCATGAATGTGTATATTAAAAATGCACAATTACAAACTATAAAAGAAAGTTATAAAGACATTTTTAATGCTACAGCAAAGGCTTGTGAATTACTCAAAAAGGAAACCGCTGTCAAAGAAGTTCCAGAAACAGAAATTGCGTTTATTGCAATGCACTTTGGTGCAGCAGTAGAAAAATTACATTCCAAGCAAAAACAATTTTGTATTGCTGTTGTTTGTCCCACAGGAATGGGGACTTCTCGAATGTTAGCTGCAAATTTAGAAAAAGAATTTCATAATTTAGAAATTTGTTGTATTTTATCTGCATTACATATTAATGTGCAAAAGTTAGCAGAAGAAGGAATTGATTTTATTGTTTCTACTGTAGAATTGGATGTAGACTATGCCTATGCTTATGTAAGTCCCATTTTAACAGAGCAGGACAAAGTGCTTTTGATAGAGCTTATGAAAAAAGCAGAAACAACAAAAAAACCAACAGCTGTGCAACATACAAAAATTGCAAAACGTGCAACAAAACAAGATATTATCTACATGACAGAAATAGGAATAGAAATAATACAATTATTAAATCATTTGCGATTTTTGATGATACAGCGAACAACAAATTTGTGGGAACTTCTCCCATTGGCTGGCAGAATGTTTACAAAAGAGAAGGAAAAAGCAAATCGTGTTGTCATGGCACTGCAAGAAAGGGAAAAAAAAGGAGAAACTTATATTTCCAGTTTAGAAATTATGCTTTTTCACTGTAAAACAGAAGAAGTAGACCATTGTCGGTTAGGTTACATTGGTTTAAGGGAACCTTATCGAAAAAAAGATGGATGGGTGAAAGGTGCAGTTGTTATGCTGATTCCAAAATCAGATGTTTGTTTAGAAATTATGAGTGTGATTAGTGGTGCTTTTATTGAAGATGCAGAAATGATCTCTTTTTTACATCATTTGGAACAAGAAGCATTTGCAAAAACATTAGAACAACATTTAGGACAGTATTATCAAAGATGTTTTGACGGATTGCATCAGCCCAAAAAAATATTATAAAAGAGGAGAGATAGTATGAAAACTGCAGTCCAAAAGTTTGGTAAGTTTTTAAGTGCAATGGTTATGCCTAATATTGGTGCTTTCATTGCTTGGGGTCTTATTACTGCATTATTTATTGAAGCAGGATGGCTTCCTAATGAACAATTAGCAAGCATACAAAGTCCTATGCTGACTTATTTGCTGCCTGTATTGATAGCGTATCAAGGCGGTAAAATGGTAGGCGGAGATAGAGGTGCTGTTATGGCAGCAATCGCAACGCTTGGTGTTATCTGTGGTACAGATGCAAAAATGCTCATAGGCGGTATGTTAATGGGTCCTTTTGCTGGTTTAGTTATTAAGAAATTTGACCAAGCAGTAGATGGCAAAATTCCTGCTGGTTTTGAAATGCTTGTAAACAACTTCTCTGTTGGTATTATAGGTATGATATTAGCAATCTTTGGTTACTATGTAATTGGTCCAGTTATGGCAGCAGTATTGGCATTCCTTTCTGGCGGTGTTGGTTTCTTGATTGACCATAAATTGCTTCCTTTGGTTGGTATCTTTATTGAGCCTGCAAAAGTATTGTTCTTAAACAATGCAATCAACCATGGTATCTTTACACCAATCGGTACAGAACAAGCATTGGAAACAGGAAAATCTATTATGTATATGATTGAAGCAAATCCTGGTCCCGGTTTGGGAGTTTTAACTGCTTACTGGTTATTTTCCAAAGACAAAACAACAAAATCTTCTGCACCTGGTGCAATGATTATCCACTTCTTTGGTGGTATTCATGAAATCTATTTCCCATATGTTCTTATGAATCCAATTGTATTGATTGCTCCTATCTGTGCATCTGTTGTAGCAATCTTATTCTACTCTATGATGGGTGCAGGTTTAGTAGGTCCATCTTCTCCAGGTTCTATATTTGCTTTTATGGCAGTATCACCAAAAGGAGAACAAATTACAGTATTACTTGGTGTTTTAATTGCAGCAATCGTATCTTTCTTGATAGCTTCTCCTATCATAAAAATGTCTGGTGCAAAGAACTTAGATGAAGCAACATCTCAAATGCAAAGTATGAAAGCACAAGCAAAAGGTACAGCAGCTCCTTCTGCTCCAGTTAACACAGGCGCTATTCCTGGTGTGGTAAAGAAAATTGTATTCTCTTGCGACGCTGGTATGGGTTCCAGTGCTATGGGTGCTACAAAATTTAGAAACAGAATTAAACCTTTAAACTTAGGTATCACTGTTATCAATACATCAGTTGACAATGTACCTGCTGATGCGGACATTGTTGTATGTCAGGAAGTATTGCAAGAAAGAGCAAGAGCTTCAGGACCACAAGCACATATTATTACCATTGGAAACTTTTTAGCAGACCCTAATTTAGATGCACTTTACAAAACATTAGAGCAAAGAGCAAACGGTGGTGGAGCAACTCCAGCAGCAGCAGAACCAACACCAGCTCCAGCAGCAGAGCTTGCAAAACCAGCTAAAACAGATGTTATTATTAAAGAAGGTATTAAAACAGGTTTGCCTAGTGTTACAAAAGAGGAAGCAATTCAGGCAGCAGGTGAGTTATTACATCAATTAGGTTATGTTAATGAAAGTTATATTCCAGCAATGCAAGAAAGAGAAAGAACCGTTAGTACCTATATGGGACTTGGTGTAGCAATTCCTCATGGTACCGCAGAAGCAAAAGGAGAAGTAAAGAAAACAGGTATTGTTATGTTGCAATATCCAGATGGTGTATCTTTTGGAGAAGAAAAAGCATATCTTGTCTTTGGTATTGCGGGTATTGGAGATGAACACCTTGACCTTTTAGCAAAAATTGGTGGAATTATTGAAGAAGAAGCACAATTAGAAAAATTAAAAACAGTAACAAGTCCAGAAGAAGTTTTGGCTATGTTTCAATAAATATAGTTATCCCACTTTCTTTTGAGGAAGTGGGATTTTTAATACATGATAAAAGAGGAGGAAAACGTTATGAAAAAAGCAATACAATTTGGTGCAGGTAATATTGGCAGAGGATTTATTGGGGCTTTATTATCACAGGCAGGTTATCATGTTGTGTTTGCAGATGTAAACAAAGACATGATTAATAAAATCAATGAAGATAAAAGCTACACCGTTCATATTATGGATGTGGAATGTAGTGAAATAAAAATTGAAAATATTTCTGGTGTAGATTCCACAACAGATGCTGTTTTAGATGAAATCAAACAAGCAGAAGTCATTACAACAGCTGTTGGTTTAACCATATTGCCAAGGATTGCACCAACCATTGCCAAGGGTATTACAATGCGTCAACAAGCAGGTTCTGAAAGTTATTTAAACATTATTGCTTGCGAAAATGCAATTAAAGCAAGTTCCCAATTAAAAGAACATGTTTATGCACAATTAGATGATGCTGCAAAAGCATATGCAGATAAATATGTTGGTTTCCCAGATTGTTCCGTTGATAGAATTGTACCTCCTGTAAAAAGTGAAAATTTTGTTGATGTTGTAGTAGAAAATTACTATGAATGGAATGTAGAACAAGCATCTTTTAAAGGAGAAATTCCTGCTATCAAAGGCATGAATTTAGCAGACAATTTAATGGCTTACATTGAAAGAAAATTGTTTACTTTAAACACAGGTCATTGCATTACTTCTTATTTGGGATATTTGAAAAAATATAGTACGATTGATGAAAGCATTGCAGATAAAAAAATATATAGCATTGTAAAAGCTGCTATGACAGAAAGTGGTAATGGTTTAATCAAAAAACATGGTTTTGATGCAGAAGCACACATGAAATATATTGATAAAATCATTGGTCGTTTTAAAAACCCATATTTAAAAGATGATGTTGCTAGAGTAGGCAGAGAACCTTTAAGAAAACTTAGCGCAACAGACAGACTTGTCAAACCATTGATGACAGCAGTAGGTTATGGACTTCCTGTAGACCATATTATTACAGGTATTGG
Source organism: uncultured Clostridia bacterium (assembly GCA_910587195.1). GTDB lineage: Bacteria > Bacillota > Clostridia > Lachnospirales > Anaerotignaceae > Coprocola. The sequence continues at coordinate 8,982 of CAJUKL010000004.1, forward strand.
TGCTGCATTACACTATGACAATAAAGAGGATAAACAAAGTGTGGAACTGCAAGAAAAAATTGCAAAACTTGGAGTAAGAGATGCTATGTCAGAAATTTCCGGCATTTCTGACAAAGATTTATTAGATAAGATAGAAAAATCTTATCAAGATGTTATAAATTTATAAAATTAACCTAAATATTTTCCTTTTTTCTTTTCAAAATCATATAAAATAGTGTATAATAGATGTATGTGTAATATTGACACAAAAAATAATTTCAATAAGAGAAGGAGAGAAAAAATTATGGTATCTAAAAAAGTAACTTTAACAAACAAAACAGGTTTACATGCTCGTCCAGCTTCCAATTTGGTAGCATTTGTAAAAAAATTCCAAAGCACAATAACCATTATTAATGGAGAAAAGAAAGCAAACGCTGCAAGTATTATTAACGTTTTGACATTGGGTGCAAAACAAGGTACCGAATTAGAAATCGTTGCTGATGGTGCTGATGAAGCAGTAGCAGTAGAAGAAATTGCAAAATACATTGCTGATTTAAAAGAGTAATAAGTATTCTCGTTGAAAGAAAGGAGAAGGCTTATGAAAACAATTTCTGTGACAAAAGCTGCTTCAAAAGGTATTGTAATGGGGAAAGCATTTCTTGTAGTACAGCAAAATTTGGAAGCAGATAAAAAATTAATCCGCGACAGTGAAAAAGAAATTGAAATAAAAAAATTTGAAAAAGCTGTCAAAGATACAGTAGCTGATTTACAAGTATTGGCAAAAGATAATGAAATTTTTGCAGCACATATGGATGTTGCAAGTGACCCTGACCTTCATGATTCTGCTGTAGATAAAATCAATAATGAACTCAAAAATGCACAATTAGCTTTAGAAGAATATATTGATGCAACAGTGGAAATGTTTGAAAACCTAGATGATGAATATTTAAGAGAACGTGCTGCGGATATGAAAGATGTTGGCAAACGCATTATGTGTCATCTGAAAGGAATTAAAAGTAATGCTTTTGAAGGTATTAATGAAGAAACCATTGTTGTTGCAGAGGATTTAGCACCATCTGATACCGCAAATATGGATTTTAAATTTGTAAGAGGATTTATAACAGAAGGTGGCGGTGTGACAAGCCATGTTGCTATTATGGCAAGAAACAGAGAAATTCCTGCAATCGTTGGTGTGGCTGGCTTTAGAAGTGAAGTGACAAATAATGATTACCTTATTTTAGATGCTCTAGGAGCAAAAATCATTATCAATCCAGATGAAAAAACAAAACAAGAGTACATCAAAAAAGCAGAAGAATATAAAGAAATGAAAGCAAAACTGGAAAGCATGAACGGCTTACCTGCTACAACTACAGATGGTAGAACAGTAGAATTATTTGCTAATATTGGTAATATTCCAGATGCTGAAAATGCTGTTACAAAAGGTGCAGAAGGTGTTGGCTTGTTCCGTAGTGAGTTTTTGTATATGGAAAATACAAAATTCCCAACAGAAGAAGAACAATTCACTGTATATAAAGCAGCAGTAGAAACGCTTAAAAAACCTGTGATTATTAGAACATTAGATATTGGTGGGGACAAAGAACTTTCCTACTATAAATTTGATGTAGAAGAAAATCCATTTTTAGGTTGGAGAGCTATTCGTATTTCATTGGATTTAAAAGATGTATTTAAAACACAATTAAGAGCATTGTTACGTGCAAGTGCTTATGGTGACATTCGCATTATGTATCCAATGATTATTTCTGTAGAAGAATTTTTAGCAGCAAATGAAATCTTGGAAGAATGTAAACAAGAGTTAAGAAGGGATTCTATCCCATTCAATAATAGTATCCAAACTGGTATTATGATTGAAACACCTGCAAGTGTTATGTGTTCCGATGATTTAGCAAAAGAAGTTGATTTCTTTAGCATTGGTACCAATGACTTAACACAATATCTTTTAGCAGTGGATAGAGGAAATCAAAAAATTGCAAAAATGTATAATTCTTTCCACCCAGCAGTTTTACGTGCTATCAATAAAGTAATTGAATCTGGTCATAAATATGGTAAAATTGTTGGTATGTGTGGCGAGTTTGCAAGTGATGAAAAAGCCTTGCCTGTACTTTTAGGTATGGGATTAGACGAATTTAGTATGACAGCAACAGAAATTGCTTCTACAAGATACAATGTTCGTAATTTAAGTTACAAAGAATGTCAAAAATTGGCAAAAGAAATTTGTATCCAAAGCACAACAGCAGAAGTTATGGATTTAATCAACAATTTTTTAAACAAAGATAAATAAAATGGAGGCGTCGAGAAATCGACGCCTCAGTCTGTCAAAAAACCTTGAGGGCTAGCCCTCAAACTCCTACTTCTTTCTTGAAAGAAAGAAGCAAAGAACTTTTAGACGGAAACTTCGTTTCCTTAAAAAACATTGATTTTAAAAGGAAAAACGTAGTTTTTCTAATAAAGTTTTTTGTCAAACTTTTTTTCAAAAAAGTTTGCAGGTGTGGACGGAGTCCACAAAAAAAGACTTTATTACATTTCTTTTAAAAGTTCATCTAATTTTTCTTTTACAGCTTGTTTTGCAATTTTATCCATTTGTTCTACCGTTTTTGGGCCACCAGATGCAGCCAAGGCAAAAGGGTCGTTCAATGCCACATGAGAATCAGTCAACATAGCTCTAAGCTGAAAATGGGTTAATTGCCGTTCCCTTTCTGGTATACTAGAGTCAAAATAGTCTGACCAACTACATAGGTATTTTCCAGAAATAAAAGCAAGAGGATTGATAGGACTAGAAACAGCTTCATTATATGCATCAGTATAATAATTTTTAATAGTGTCTTCTGTTTCTTTTAACTGTCCCAAATAAGATTCAAAATAAGTTTTGCGAGCAATAGAACCATCAGGGTCAACTGCTCTATATGGGTCTACTTTTAATGGATGTTCCTCTTGCCATTGATTTAGTTGTTGCATAAAATCTTCTTTTGTGATAGTGCTAAGTTTTTCTGCTACCTTATCTGCAAGCATTTCTAATTCATTGGAAGCAGCTTCCTGTCCCTCTTTTGAAAAAGTTACTTTGTCGCCCTTTGAAGGAGTATCTTTTTTTTCTTCCGACTTTGCAAAGTGAGCAGTGTGTAGTGTAGATATTTGCCGAGCAAGCGGATTTAATTTAACATTCATAAATTCCCTCTCCTTTTTTATTTTTATTATCGGCAGATTTTACAAAAAATTAAGTTATACATAAAAAAGCCCTAAGAGAACTACTCTCAAGGCTTTTTAGATAATTCAAACAAGGTTCAATCTACACAGGTCATAATTCTCAAGATTTCTTTGTCTGTTTCACGCATACCATCTTTTCCCAGTCTACCGATATTTTTGATAGTGTTTTCAATTCCCTTTGATACAACACCATCTCCACCATAAAACTGTTGTCCTTTTACATACATATCATATCCAAAGATACCAGCATCAACCGCTGTTGCAATTTTTGCTGCACAAGATGCCTTTGCACCATCACATATAATACCTGATGTAATCGCAAGCGCATTTACAATGGTATGTGTAATATCTTCATAGCTACCACCTTTTAAATAGACAATACCTGCTCCTGCTGCTGCACCTGCACTGACTGCACCACAATAGGCTGACAAATATCCTATGCCTGTTTTATTGTGTATTGCAATTAAGTTGGAAAGGATTAATGCCCTATATAGTTTTTCTTTGTCTACCTTTAATTCTTTGGCATATTCTATGACAGGTAAAGAAACAGTCATACCTTGATTACCACTACCAGAATTGATAACAACAGGCAATTCACAACCACTCATTCTTGCATCAGAACCCGCTGCTGCTGTTGCTTTTGCACGATTTCTAATGTCATTTCCATATGTTTCTAATAATACAGAACCTATATTTGCACCATAATTATTTTTTAATCCTTCTTCTGCAATCGCACTGTTATATTCTATTTGTCTATCTAATACTTCTTTGACATCTTCTATATCTGCTGTTTGTGCAAAATCATAAATTTCTTGCACAGAAAGCATACTATAATCTGGAACATTTTCTTGCACTTGTTGCACAACACCATTATCTAAAAGTACCTTACCATCTTTTTCGATATATACCACATTGCTATGTGCATTTGCAATGCGAACCATAGCATAGCTATCTCCTTTATATACTTTTATAATAATATCTAAAAGTAAATCACTTTCTGCTTGTTTTACTTCAATTTTTGTGTTTTTCTTATATTCTAAAAACTCTTTTTTTTGCTGTTCTGTAACATGACTTAATACTTCCAGTTCTAATGTTTCATCTCCTGCAACAATACCAATCGCTGCTGCTGCCTCAATTCCTTTTTCTCCATTGGTATTTGGCACAATAACACTTTTTACATTTTTAATAATATTGCCACTTGTTTCTATGATTACTTTGTCAGGCATTTGTCCTAATACTGCTCTTGCTTTTGCTGCACAATAGGCAAGTGCAATCGGTTCTGTACACCCCATTGCTACAACTAATTCTCTTTTTAATATAGCAACATACGTTTGATAACGTATATCCTTTTTTTCCATGGTTTTTCACACTCCTTTTGCTTTATAAATGTATTTTGGCATTTACAGAGTTATTTTATGATACATGTTTATAATTTTCTGATGAAAAAGCTCCTCATGATGAGGAGCTTTTTTGATTTTTTATTTCATAAAAGATTTTAACACTTTGCCAAGACTTGCAATACCTTGTTCAATTTTATCATCTGGCATACAAGAATAGTTCATTCTAAATGTGTTTTCGTGTCCGCCATTAGGGAAGAAAGAACCACCAGGAACATAAGCAACTTTTTCTTCAATACATTTTACAGCAACTTCTCTTGCATTCATGTATTCAGGCAATACAACCCATGTAAATAATCCGCCATCTGGATGAGTATATTCAATACCTTCTGGGAATTCACGTTTCATTGCATTAAGCATAACGTCACGTCTGTGACCATATACTTCTTTAATTTTTGCAACATGTTCATCTAAATTGTACATATCCATAAATTTGTCAACTTCTAACTGAGAAACAGTAGATGGCTGTAAGTCAGCACCTTGTTTTACAAAGTTATATTTTTCTAAAATTGTAGGGTCTGCACAAACCCAACCAAGACGATAGCCAGGTGCTAAAATTTTGGAGAAAGTTCCCAAGAAAACAACAAGACCTTTTGTATCAAGAGATTTCAAAGATGGCATATTTTCGCCTTCAAATCTTAATTCACCATAAGGGTTGTCCTCTATAGTAGGAATTTCATATTTGTTGATAATTTCCATAAATTTCTTTCTTCTTTCCAAAGGCCATGTTCTACCTGTTGGATTTTGGAAGTCAGGGATAACATAAATCATTTTTACATTTTCTGTTGTTTGAATGATTTTTTCCAATTCTTCCATAATCATACCATTATTGTCAGTTGGAACTTCAATAAATTTAGGGCAGTTAATTTTAAAAGCGTTGATTGCGCCTAAGTAAGATGGGCTTTCCATTAACACAACGTCGCCTTCATTTAAGAAAACACGACCAGAAAAGTCAAGTCCCTGTTGAGAACCGTTTGTAATTAAAATATTTTCGATACTAGCATTGATACCATTTTTTGCTTTCATTCTGTCAACAATTTTTTGTCTTAAAGAATCAATACCATCTGTTGTAGAATATTGCATTGCTTCTTGTCCGCTTTCACTCATAACAGCCATAGCTGCTGCTTTCATGCCTTCTACAGGGAATAATTCTTTTGCTGGCAAACCACCTGCGAAAGAGATAATATCAGGTTGTTGTGTTAATTTTAAGAGCTCTCTAATTTCTGAACCCTTTAATTGTTCCACTCTGTCTGAAAATTTGACCATTTTAAAATTCCTCCTTTATTTTTTCATAGGTTTATATTATGCAAGATGCAGTTTTTTACCAGATGCCCAAATAATAAAGTGAAAACTGCTCTTGTTAGGGGCAAATGGTTCTTTATACTTATTTAACCACAAAAAGCATAAAAAGTCAAATTATTTCTATAAAACTATCGTCAAATTCCATAATGTTTTTTTAAAAAAACAAAAGTTATTGTATGACTTAAACAATAATATGTTATTTGTTTTTACTTTATTTTAGCCATTTGATATGCTCATTGCCTCAATGGAAACAACACCACCTCGGACAATTTCCATATCATGAAATTTTTTGGATAAAAGATTAATTAAATCATTATTACCAATTTCTGAATTAACAGACTGTAATATTAATCTTTCCATATCATAATCAATAATAGAAGCACGAAATATTTTTGCAATAGAAATAACTTCTTCCTTTTCTACTGGAGAATTAATTTTTAACTTAATAAACATTAACTCTTTCATATGAGTTGGTATGTCTGTCAAGTCAATAATTTTGATAACTTCCACACAACGATTCATTTGTTTTTTAATCTGTTCAAAAGTAGCATCATTACTTAAAAAACTAAAAGTCATGCGGGAAATGGTAGGGTCTGCTGTTGTTCCTACTGTAATTGTTTCAATATTGTATAATTTGCTAGAACAAATTCCTGATATTTTTGCTAATACGCCAACTTGGTTTTCTACAAATACCGCTAGCCATCTTTTTTTAATGTCCATATTTTCCTCTCCCTTTTTTGCTTTCTTTCCAAAAAATCTTTTGTTTTTTGCTTGCGTTTTGTTGTCCTCTCTATTGTAGTTTTTGTTCTCGTTCTGTTTGATAAAGTTAAAGTTCTTTCGATTCCTTTCTTTCAAGAAAGGAATTCAAGAAAGGAATTAGTTTTCTTCTAGTATCATATTATCCAATGTGCCACCATGTCTTACAATAGGAAGCACAATATCATATCTTTCTAAAATAAATTCTACCAATACAGGTGCTTTGTTTTGTTTTGCTGTTTCTGCTGCCTTTTTTAAAGTTTCTTCAATTTCACTTTCTTGTGTTACTCGATATGCCTGTACATTATAACTTTCTGCAAATTTTAAAAAATCTGGTAGATAAGGAGGACAATCTTCAGGTGTAGTACATTTTTTTCTTTGACAGCTTTTTCGTTCTTTTAGACAGGTACCAAAATAATGTTTTTCGCAAAAATATTGTTGTTGTTGACGTACCATGCCTAAAACACTATTATTAAATACTAATATGACAACGGGCAATTCCCATGCCACAGCAGTTGCCATTTCTGCCATATTCATTTGAAAACCGCCATCTCCCGTAATGCAAATAACTTGTTTTTCTGGAAAAGCAAGCTGTGCTCCTAATGCTGCTGGAAATCCAAAGCCCATAGCACCCAATCCACCAGAAGTTAATAATTTTTTATGATTGTTTAATTCTAAAAATTGTGTTGTCCACATTTGATGTTGTCCAACATCTGTAACTGCAATAAAATCATCAAAAATATGGTTGATTCCTTCAATGATTGTTTGAGGGTTGACATAATTTCCTTGTTTTACACCAAGCGGATATTCCTCTTTCCATTTTCTTACTTGCTCTACCCATTCTCCAGCTTCCCGTTGTTTTACCATTGTCAACATTTTTTCAATGGCTAATTTTGCGTCGCCAACCACAGGAACATCTACTTTAATGTTTCGAGAAATGGCTGCTGTATCAATATCAATGTGAACAATTTTTGCTCCTTTTGCAAATTCGCTTATTTTTCCGGTAATTCTATCATTAAATCGTGTACCAATCGAAAATAATAAATCACATTCACTAACTGCTTTGTTTGCTGCATAACAACCATGCATACCCATACTACCCACATATAAAGGGTGGTTTGTGGGAATAGCACCTTTTCCCATAACAGTTGTGACAACAGGAATATTTACTGTTTCTGCAAGCTGAAGAAATTCTTCATTTGCATGAGCAATATTGATTCCCCCCCCACAAAGAAAAAGTGGCTTTTTAACATCTTTTAATAATTTTAAAGCTCTTTTAAGCTGTCCTACATGGACATCAGAATTTGGTTTATATCCTCTAATATATACTTCTGATGGATAGCTGTCTTTTCGCATTTCTTTCATAATGTTAGAAGGTAAATCTACTACAACTGGACCAGGTTTTCCAGTTCGTGCAATATAAAATGCTTCCTTAATAATTCTACCTAAATCTTTTCTATCCCTTACCATAACCCCATATTTACATACGCTTCTTGTAATACCTATAAAATCAACTTCTTGAAAAGCATCATTACCAATCAATTCCAAAGGAACTTGTCCTGTGAAACACACCAAAGGGACACTATCATAGTTTGCATTTGCAATTCCTGTTACCAAATTTGTTGCACCTGGTCCGCTTGTTGCAATACAAACCCCTACTTTTCCTGTTGCCCTTGCATAACCATCTGCTGCATGTACGGCGGCTTGTTCATGACGAGGCAGTATCAAACGAATATCATCTTGTTTGTAAAGTTCATCAAAAATATCAAGCACATATCCACCAGGATAGCCAAATATTGTGTCAACTCCTTCTTCTTTTAATGCTTCTAGCCAAAGCTGTGTTCCCTTTTTCATAAAAAAATAACCTCCTTAAATCTTTTGTATATCAAAAATGCCCTAATCTGTATTTGATTAGGGCGTTTGCTACATGAAATTATTATAGCACAAAAAAATTTTTTGAAAAGAGTTTTTTAAACCTTCTTTGTTTCAGAAAAATTTTAAATTGTCAAAAAACTTTTATAAATTCTTAAATTTTTGTGGATTATTATTGTTTCTCTAAAATTTATTGGTTTGCTATTGCATTTTGATAGGAATATAGTATAATGTTATCTGTTTAGTAAAAATAATAGAATTGTTTAGTATTTCTAAAACTATAAACTTTAAGGAGAAAAGCATGGACATTGGTCATAAAATTAAACAGCTTCGGATTCAAAACGGATTGACATTAGAAGAACTTGCTTCCAGAACAGAATTGACAAAAGGTTTTTTATCTCAGTTAGAACGCAATTTAACTTCTCCTTCTATTATTACACTGGCGGATATTGTAGAGGCATTAGGAAGTAGTATGTCTGATTTTTTTAAAGAAGATACAGAAGAAAAAATTGTGTTTCAAAAAAAGGATTTTTTTGTAGATAAAAGAGAACATTATACTGTAAATTGGATTGTACCAAACACACAAAAAAATGCAATGGAACCTATTTTAATAGAACTGCCACAGCATGGAGTTTCTTTTGAAGTTGCCCCACACAGTGGAGAAGAATTTGGTTATGTCATAGAAGGGTGTATTGCACTTATTTGTGGTGAAAAAACATATACCGTACATAAAGGAGAAACCTTTTATTTAAACGGCAGGACATTCCACCACATAAAAAATGAAAAAAAGACACTTGCAAAAATACTTTGGATTTCTACTCCCCCCCTATTTTAACTTCCTTTCTTGAAAGAAAGTAAGCAAAGAACTTTTATGCAAAACTTCGTTTTGCTGCCGTATGTTGTACTTGAGTAGTTGCTTTAGTGGAACGACAACGGAGCACCATCGGTTAAAAATTTGTTTTGTTCCGTATGCAGAAAATAAAGTTTTTGGTCAAGCTTTTTTCAAAAAGCTTGTAAGGGTTTGGGAACAAAGTTCCCAAGGTCTTTTACACTTGGAAGCGTGTTTTTGAAAGGGGTTGGGGAAACTTTTTACAAGTAAAAAAAGTTTCCCCAAGAACTTCCTTTCTTGAAAGAAAGTAAGCAAAGAACTTTTGTGCAAAACTAGCGTTTTGCTGCTGTATGTTGGAGTTGAGTAGTTGCTTAAGTGGAACAAAAACAGACCACCATCGGTTAAAAATTTGTTTTGTTCCATATGCAGAAAATAAAGTTTTTTGTCCAACTTTTTTTCAAAAAAGTTGGTAGGGTTCTGAACGTCCGGTGGACGTTCGTTTAGAACCGACCGGAGCGAAGCGTAGACTGGGCAACGCCCAAGGTTTTAAGTTTTTAATCTTTTTACACTTGTATAGGAGGAAAATATGAGAAAACTAATACAGTTTAAAAATATTGTAAAAGATTTTGACGGACAGTTAGTATTGAAAGGAATTAACTTAGATATTTATGAAAATGAATTTGTTACACTGCTTGGGCCAAGTGGCTGTGGCAAAACAACATTATTGCGTATTTTAGGTGGATTTTTAAACCAAACGGAAGGACATGTCATTTTTGATAACGAAGAAATTAGCAATGTCCCCCCTTATAAAAGAGAAATTAATACTGTATTTCAAAAATATGCTCTTTTTCCTCATATGAATGTTTATGATAATATTGCTTTTGGTTTAAAAATTAAAAAAGAACCAAAAGATATTATTGAGCAAAAAGTACAAAGAATGTTAAAATTAGTAAATTTAGAGGATTATGCTAAAAGAAATGTGACAGAATTGAGTGGCGGACAGCAACAAAGAATTGCCATTGCAAGAGCACTTGTCAATGAGCCTATGGTATTGCTTTTAGATGAACCACTTGGCGCATTAGATTTAAAATTGCGAAAAGAAATGCAGCACGAACTTAAAAAAATTCAGCAGGAGGTAGGAATTACATTTATTTATGTTACGCATGACCAAGAAGAAGCTTTGACCATGTCAGACAAAATTGTCGTAATGAAAGATGGAGAAATTCAACAAATTGGCTCCCCTACTGATATTTATAATGAACCTGTTAATGAATTTGTTGCAAAGTTTATTGGAGAAAGTAATATTATCGATGGAGTTATGTTAGATGATTACCGTGTAATGTTTGAAGATAAAATTTTTGACTGTGTTGATTATGGTTTTGATAAAAATGAAAAAATTGATGTTGTAATTCGTCCAGAAGATTTAGATATTGTTCCCAAAAAGGACGGAAAATTAAAGGGCATTGTTCGTTCTGTATTGTTTAAAGGTGTTCATTATGAAACGATTGTTGAAACAAAGGTTGGCACAAGTATTACAGTACAAATGAAAGTATCTCATGAAAAACCGGTTGTCAATCTGGAGGCAAATGAAAAAATGAGCGCCAATGATTTTTATTTAGATGTCAGTGATATAGAGGAATTAACAGAAGCTACTATTGTTGCTCGTGCAGATGCACAGGCATGGAATCCAGATACAGAAGAATGGGTTTCTATTCAAAAAATAAGCTATGAAATTAAGCCAGAAAATGGCGTTTATCCTGTGACATTTTCTACTGCTGCTGGTACAAGTGTAACAGTCAATATGATTGTAAAAGATGAAAATAGCATTGTAAATAAAGAACATCAAGAAGAAATTTTTGCAGTAAACTTTTTTAAAACAGTAGATGAATTAAAAGAAAGTATTGTTTTGGAAACCGATTTAAAAACATGGGCAAATGCTTCTGCTTTGAGTTTAGAAGAAAATACTGCTGTTGAAATTACAAGTGTTCGTTATGATTTTGACCCGGAAAATATTACACCCGGAATCTACAATGTGACATTTGCAACAGAAGGGCATGAATATATGATTGATACAACAGATAAATATGAGGTTGGTAGTGAAGTAGGACTGATGTTTCAGCCAGAGGATATTCATATTATGAAAAAGGAGTGAATCTATGAAACAGTTTAAAAATATGGCATATCCTTACCTTGTATGGATTTCCATTATGATTGTTGTTCCTATGTTTATGATATTGATGTATGCGTTTACAAAACATGGAAATGATGTTGCAACCTTTTGGTTTACCTTTGAAAATTTTGCACGTTTTTTTAGTGACATTATTTTTATTAATGTATTAAAGCAATCTCTTTATATTGCAATTATTACAACAATTATCTGTATTTTGCTAGGATACCCCACCGCATATATCATTGCCAATGCAAAACAAAAAAATGAAGGACTTCTTATTCTCTTAATTACCTTGCCCACATGGATAAATATGCTTGTACGCACCTATGCTTGGATGGGAATTTTACAGGATAATGGTATTTTAAATCATATTTTGTCTTTGTTTGGCTTACAAGTAAAATTATTGCATACAGATTTTGCAGTTATATTAGGCATGGTTTATAATTTTATTCCTTTTATGATATTGCAGATTCATACTTCACTAACAAAAATGGATAAAAGCCTTTTAGAAGCTGCTAGCGATTTGGGAGCAGATAAAGTACAATGTTTTTTAAGGGTTACTTTTCCACTTTCCCTGCCAGGCGTTATTAGTGGTATTACTCTTGTGTTTTTACCCGCAATGTCCAGCTTTTTTATCCCAAAACTCTTAGGAGGCGGACAGTATGTTTTAATTGGAAATGTCATTGAATCTCAATTTTTAACGGCTGGAAATTGGAATTTCGGCAGCGCAATTTCTTTAATTATGGCTGTTATTATTATGATTTCCATGTACATTACAAAAAAAATTGAAGCAAAAAATAATGCAGAAAAAGGAGGAATCAGGCATTGAAACCATTTAAAAAAATGGGTAGTAAAATTTATATGCTTTTAATCATGATATTTTTTTACTTGCCTATTTTGTATACTGTTATTTTTTCTTTTAATTCCTCCCGTTCTCTCACAAAATTTGGCGGATTTTCTTTACAGTGGTATCAAAAAATGTTTCATGATTCTACAATGATGAAATCCATTTTTTATACAATTATTATTGCTTTGCTGGCAACCTTGATTTCTACGATTGTAGGCACAATTACGGCGATTGGTCTTTCTAAAACAAACCGTATTTTAAAAGGAATTGTAGAGCAAATTAATGATTTACCAATTATGAATCCGGAGATTGTAACAGGGATAGGACTTTTAATGTTTTTTAGTGCATTAGGTGTAAAAAAAGGGTTTATGACCTTATTGTTAGCGCATATTATGTTTTGTATTCCTTATGTTATATTAAGTGTAGCACCAAAATTGCGCTCTCTTGACCCTAATTTAGCAGATGCTGCTTTAGATTTAGGTGCAACACCTTATCAAGCACTGATAAAAGTAATTGTGCCACAAATTATGCCAGGGATTATATCTGGTGCTTTGATTGCTTTTACCATGTCATTTGATGATTTTATTATTTCTTATTTTGTAACAGGAAATGGTATTAACAATATTTCTATCCTTGTTTATACCATGTCAAAAAGAGTAAATCCTTCTATTAATGCTTTATCTAGTATTATTATTGTTATTATTACAGTAGTATTGCTACTTGTAAATATTATACCTATTTTAAAAGAAAAAAAGGAGAGAAAACAACATGAAACCTAAAAAAATCGTTTCTTTACTGCTTAGTGCAGTAACATTATTTTCTTTGACCGCTTGTGGAAACAAAAGCACCACAGCAGAAGACCCTATTGAAAAATATGGCTCTGATACCTTAAAACTTTATAACTGGGGGGAATATATGGGAGATACATTAATTTCTGATTTTGAGCATGAATTTGGTGTCAACGTAATTGTAGAATATTTTGATTCTAACGAAATGATGTATACCAAAATACAAGCGGGCGATGCTTATGACATTCTTGTTCCATCAGATTATATGATTGAACGGCTTTTAACAAACAACAGTTTACAGCCACTTGATAAAGAAAAAATCCCAAATCTTTCTAATTTAGCAGAAGGAGTTAAGGGACTTCCTTATGACCCAGAAAATACGTATTCTGCTCCTTATTTTTGGGGAACGGTTGGTATTGTCTATAACAAAAATAATGTAGATATTAAAGATTTGGAGCAACAAGGCTATGCTATTTTAAAAAATCCAAAATATAAAGGAAAGTTATATATGTATGATTCAGAAAGGGATTCCTTTATGATAGCCTTAAAATCGCTTGGCTATTCCATGAACACGGAAAACGAACAAGAAATTGAACAAGCCTACCAATGGCTGAAAGAACTTAATGATACCATGGAGCCAGTTTATGTAACAGATGAAGTTATTGATGGTATGATGAATGGTAACAAAGATTTAGCAGTTGTCTATAGCGGAGATGCAACAACTATTTTATATGAAAATGAAGATATGGCATTTTATTTGCCAAAAGAAGGTACAAACATCTGGAGTGATGCAATGGTTATTCCTACAAATGCAGAGAATCCAAAATTAGCAAATGAATTTATTAACTATGTGTTGACATATGATGCTTCTTATGGCAACTCTGAAACCGTAGGTTATACTTCTTCTAATCAGGAAGTAATGAACGATATGAGTGAAGAAGGCGGTTTATATGGGGATATTCCATCTTATTTACCCCGTTCTGGTTATGAAAAAGATGAAGTATTCAAAGATAATGCTATTTTAAAAGAAAAACTGTCAGAGCTTTGGATTAAAGTGAAGGCCTCTAAGTGACATACTCCCACCGCCTATGCTAACGCATAGAGGTGGGGGCTTCTCGTTCGATAGTACCAATGTACTAAGCATAAGCGAGCTAACCCCGTGTGTCCCACGGTTTTCACGAATTACTTTCCATTCGTACCTTGGACATTTTACGCACAGAAGGAAGCTTGGTTTTCGCATATTTGGTTTCTCTGTGCAACCCTATATATCCAGTTGTCAATGTACTTGTCAATATATTTATTATATTCTATTTATTTTTATAAGGCAACAAAAAATTTATATTTTTTATGCTGATAAGAAAAGACGCAATTCATCCCCCGCCTATAGAGGCGGAGGATGAATTGCTAAATTTGGTTAAAACTAGAAATGAAATAAGACAAAAAAAACCGAGAAAAATAAACTTTTTCTCGGCTCTTTTTTATACCAACATATCAATTTTGTGGGCAGATGGTGGATTTGCTGCTATCATCCCCTCTAATAATTGTGTTGCTTGGGATTCTGCTGATTCCATAGCACCTTTTGTCATAGACAAACCAGCTTGCATTTGTATACTTGCTAAACTTAAACCTGTGCTCATTGCTGCTATATCCATAGTATCAACTCCTTCTTTTTTATCTTGTTACTTATTAGTATTATCGGAAAAAAATAAAATAAATTAACATTATTTTTAAATTTTATGTTCTGACTTTTTTTGCTGTATCTCAATTAACATTTTGATAAATACATTCATTTGTGGTGTGAGATATTTATTTTTGTGATAAAGAATTTGTTTCCACATCATAACATTCCAATTTTCTACATTGATTTTTTTAATTTTTTTCTGCTTCATTTCTTCTAAAACAACAATTTTGGGCAAAAAGGAAATTCCTTCTCCTCCTTTTAGCAGTTCTACAATAATTTTTGTATCTCCTATTTCTAAAAATGGACGAAATGAAATATTATTTTTTTCTACATATTCATCTAATTCTTTTCTATAACTAATTCCTTTTTCTGTTAAAATAAAATCTTCTTTTAATACTTCTTTTATGTCAACAGTTTCTTTTTGTGCTAAAGGATGTTCAGAATAAGTGAAAAATGCAATTTCTTCTTGTGCCATATATGCTTTTATCCATTCTTTATGATATACTTCTCTATCAATAATAAAAATAAAATCCACCTCATTATGTATCATCATTTCTACCAGTTTATCTACATAATTTGTTTTTATTATCATTTCTACTTCTGGATATTTTTTATGAAATTGATATAATATTTCTGTCATTTCACTGTATAATAACGATTCTATTACACCAATACAAATTTTTCCCTTGATATGATTTTCTTTGGTACTATACATCATTTTTTCTGTTAAATTTCTAATTTCTTTTGCATACTCAAATACTTCCCAACCTTTTTCTGTTACAGATATTTTTTTTCCTACACGTTCAAATAATTTTACATTTAGTTCTTGTTCTAATTGTTGTATTTGCACTGTAACAGTAGATTGAGAATAGCCTAATTGTTCTGCGGCTTTTGTAAAATTTTGCAGTTCTGCAACGCGTAAAAAAGTCATTAAGTTTCTAATTTCCATTAAAGTTCCCACCTATTAAAAATAATAATCTATTCTATTAAAACTATGAATTTTACAAATAATAAAAAATGATATATGATTAATAAAAATTATTTTTAAGAGAGGATTGAATTTTATGTCAATAAAAGCAAAAGTAAATCTATTAGGATTTTTAACCGTATTATTTTGGGCAATGGCATTTCCCTTTTCTAAAATTACAATTTCTCATTTTGATAGTAACAGTGTTGCCATTTTGAGATGTGGAATTGCTTCCATTTTTTTGTGTCTTTTAGGATATAAAAAAATTCCCCTTCCCAAAAAACAAGATATTCCAAAGTTTTTTATCTCTGGCTTATTTGGATTTTTTTTATATCTTGTCTTTTTTAATACTGGTTTACAGTCCCTTACTTCTGCGACTTCCAGCATTATTATTGCAACAACACCTATTATGACATCTGTTGTTTCTTCTTTTTTATACCAAGAAAAAATTAAATGGCTTGGTTGGCTTGCTATTGCTATTGAATTTATAGGGATTATTGTTTTATCTTTGTGGAATGGAAGTTTTTCCTTAAATTTTGGAATTTTATGGACCTTATGCGCTGCTGCTGTATTTTGTATTTATAATCTTTATCAAAGAAAACTTTCTGCTTTGGGGTATCAGTCAAATGAAATTGTAACTTATAGCATGATTTGTGGTACCATTTTGTTACTCATTTTTTTGCCAAAGGGCGTTTCTGAATTAGTAACTGCTCCGCCAATACAGATATTTGCTATTTTTTCTTTAGGAATTTTTTCTAGTGCCATTGCCTATATCCTATGGGGAAAGGCGTTAGCGATTGCAGAAAAAACAAGTGATGTAACAAATTTTATGTTTTTAACTCCTCTTTTGTCAACAATATTAGGTTTTTTGCTTTTAAAAGAAATTCCTTCTATAGGCACTTTTATCGGAGGAAGCATGATATTGATAGGTTTAATTTTATTTCAGTTTGGAAAATAAAAATTTTTTCCATACAAAAAACTTAAAAATTTCGGCTAAAAACTTTTTGGAAAGTTTCATTATCTTTGAGTTCATTGACAGATTAAAAGCGTTATCCTTTACCAGAATAACGCTTATGTAACCATTACTGATTTTTATTTTTAATATGCACATTAAAATAATAAATTAAAAGACTTAACAAAATAATGGTTAAAATGACCACCACAAAAATACGAGAATCTTTAAAAGAAATAAAGATTGCCAAAAGTCCGCAAAGTAAACTGACAATATACAATATCAATACTGCTTGACGCTGAGAAAAACCCCTGTCAATCAAGCGGTGGTGTAAATGTCCTCTATCTGCTTTCATAATAGGTTGATGTTTTGCCATACGGCGCAACATAGCAAACAAGGTGTCAAAAATAGGCAATCCTAAGCAAAGCATGCTGACAATTAAGGCTAATATGGCATATCCTTTAAACACGCCCAATATACTTGTTACAGCTAATACAAACCCTAAAAAAGTGGAACCAGTATCTCCCATAAAAATTTCGGCTGGATTAAAATTTCGAGGCAAAAAGCCAAGACAAGCTCCTGCTAAAGATGCAGTCAACATAACAGCTGTGGTACTACCTGTCATAATACAGAGTATCATTAAGCAAAGCGCTGCAATAGAAGATACACCAGCAGCTAATCCATCTAAACCATCAATTAAATTTACTGCATTGGTAACGCCTACAATCCACACAAGCGTAATGGGAACGCTTAATGTTTGTAAGTAGGTAGTAACCGGCCACATAACCACATTAATGCGTGTGCCGGAATAAATGACAATCAATGCTGCTACAATTTGAATACAAAATTTTAATCTTGCTCTTAAATTTTTGACATCATCTACCATACCCAATACCACAATGATACTTGCACCTACCACAAAGCCAGCAAATTGTTTTACATTCATTTCTGGATTAAAACGATACAACACAAGCACAGTTATCATAAAGCCCATTACAATGGCAACACCACCCATACGAGGCATTGGTTTTTTATGCATTCCTCTGTCCTTTGGAACATCAATAGCACCCATTTTTACAGAAATTTTTTTTGCTAAAGGAGTTGTTACTAGTGTAATTGCAAACGCACTTGCAAAAGCTGCAATATATAAAAGCCAATTATAATCCAATATTATCCTCTCCTCAGATACAGATAGGTACTATTTTGTACCAAAAATTCTGTCGCCTGCATCTCCAAGACCTGGTACAATATAACCATGTTCATTTAACATATTATCATATGCAGCCGTATAAATATCTACATCTGGATGCATTGTTTGTACTTTTTGTACGCCCTGTGGTGCACTTAAGACACAAAGAAGATTGATTTTTTTTGCGCCTTTTTCTTTTAAAAATCCGATTGCTGCCTCTGCAGTGCCTCCTGTTGCGAGCATAGGGTCTGTTAAAAATACAGTTCTTTCTTCTATGTCAGAAGGCAATTTACAGTAATATTCTACAGGCAATAAAGTTTTGGGGTCACGATAGAGTCCAATATGTCCAACTTTTGCAGTAGGCATTAAAGCTAAAAGTCCATCTGTCATACCAATTCCTGCTCTTAAAATAGGAACAATCGCTAATTTCGTATCAATCATTTTACAATTTGCTTTTGTAATAGGAGTTTCTATGATGGTATCCACTAAAGGTAAATCTCTTGTTGCTTCATAAGAAAGAAGCATTGCCACTTCTTCAATTAACTCTCTAAATTCTTTTGAGCCAGTATCACGATTACGAAGCATTGCAATTTTATGCTGAATCAAGGGATGTTCTGATATAAATAGTTTGCCCATTCTTATCCTTCCTTTCCGTTTACTGCTCTATTTGTGCAATTCTTCTGCTATGTCGTTCTTCTTTTGAAAAAGGGGTTTCCAAAAATACTTTTACAATTTCCAATGCAAGACCAACACCCACTACTCTTGCACCCAATGCTAAAATATTTGCATCATTATGTTCTCTGGTTGCCTTTGCAGAAAAACAATCTCCACATAATGCTGCACGAATCCCTTTTATTTTATTTGCTGTAATGGAAACACCAATCCCTGTACCGCAGATTAAAATGCCTTTGTCACATTCCCCATCTGCAACAGCATGTGCTACCTTTTTCGCATATACAGGATAGTCACAAGATTCTTCTGAATTGGTTCCAAAATTTTTATATGCAATTTTTTCCTTTTCCAAATAAGCAATGACTTCCTGCATTAAAGCATATCCGCCATGGTCACAACCTAATGCTATCATAATTTGTTTCCTCTTTTCTAAACACTTTTGTATATTTTTCAGCTTACTGATAAACTTTTTTTGCAAATGATTTTCTGATGGAATTTGTCATTTATAAAAAGTTTTGTTCTACTTCATCACACAATTATCAAAATTCCTTGCTACACTTTCTTTCAAGAAAGTGTAATCATTTTATAGCCAGCCGCTTTTTGCAGTCGGTTCATTATGGCAAGACCTTCTCCTTTTTGTGGTACAGTTTCAGCATAAACCACTTCTACCCCTAAAAAATCAAATTTTCTAAGATGTTTAAACAGATTTGCGCCAATTTGCTCTAAATTTTGTCTATCTCCCAAAGAAAGCACAATTTCACAATTATAACTGTCTTTTGTTTGGTCAGTTGCTAAAATGCCAACTTTTTGTGTGGAATCGTTGACTAATTCCTGAATTTTTTGCTGCACTTTTTGTAAATCATTTCCCTGGACTAATATAACATCTGCTTTTGGAGAATAATGTGTATATTTCATTCCAGGTGCCTTTGGAATCAAAGTTTGACTTGGTTTTGTCAAAACAGTTGGGTCAATCTCAATTTTCCCAATAACGGATTCTATCATCTCTTTTGTGACTGCACCAGGGCGTAACAGCATTGGAATTTCACCAGAAACATCTATAATTGTAGACTCTAAACCTACTTCTGCATCTCCACCATCAATAATCATGTCAATTTTACCATCTAAATCAAATATCACATGAGAAGCTTTTGTAGGGCTTGGCTTTCCAGAGGAATTTGCACTAGGCGCTGCAATCGGCAAATGCGCCGCTTGAATTAAAGCTTGTGCCACTGTATGAGAAGGAAAACGTACTGCTACAGTCGAAAATCCTCCTGTAATTTCTAATGGCACACAATCTGCTTTTTCAAAAACAATGGTCAAAGGACCAGGCCAAAAAGCATCTATTAATTTTTCTGCTTTTTTAGAAACACTTTTTACAATATCATACAATGCTTTTTTTTCTGCAATATGAAGGATCAAAGGGTTGTCCGAAGGACGGCCCTTTGCTTCATATATTTTTTTACAAGCAACTGCATCTAAACCATTTGCGCCTAAACCATACACCGTTTCTGTTGGAAAGGCAACCAAACCACCTTGTTTTAAAATTTCTGCTGCTTGTTGTATGATTTCTTTTTTCGGTGTTTGTCTTTCTACTGTTGCCAGTATTGTTTTCATAATTATAAATTCGCCCCACAGCATTTTTTATATTTTTTGCCGCTACCGCAAGGACAAGGGTCATTTCTACCAATTTTTTTATCTTTTACAATGGTACGGGATTTTTTCTGTTCCTTTGTAAAATTCTTTCTTTCTTCTTCAGTATAAATGTTGTCCCATTGTGGCAGCTTATAAAGATGTTCTGCTTTATATTCTACCATTTTTTTGTATAATTTTTCAAAATCAATTTCCAATTTCACAGGGCTGTTTTCTTCCAATTCGTTCATTTCATATGGTTTTGGCAATACTTCATTGATGCCATCTATAAATGCCACAATTTCTTCAGAAGTTACACCAAAACGTAAAGCTAATTCGGAAACAGCTCCTTGTAATACAGTTACTTTTTCACCTAAAATGTATTCATAAATTTTTTGTTCTTTTGGCAAAAAGTCGTCCCATACTTCTTCCATGCTTTTTCCATCTTTACTAAATGCTTTGTTCATCCAATTTTCATATAATGTCATTGTTCGTCACTCCTTATATTCAATCCTTAAATTTTAAAATTAAAACATACTAATAGAAATAATAATATATAATCTCTTGCAATGCAACAAAAAATTATAAATCAGATAGAATTTTCAGCTGTAATTATTGGAAAATGAACTTACAAAGAAAGTTTTTGCTTATTTTAAAAAATAAAAATCTCCCATTTTGAGGAGATTTTTAACTTTATCATTATCCAATTTTTTGTTCCAATTCTGTTTCTACCAATGTTTGTTGCTCCACAATTAGCAATTCTATATCCTCTGGCAATGCATTTACGATTTTTTGAAATTGTGTTTCTTTTTCACCTTTAAAAGATTGTTTTTTTGCAAGTTTTGACACATCACCCATAATTAGTTTTGTAATTCCTTCTTGTTTTACAAACTGACCAATACATTTTGGCACATCTCTGTCACATAAAACATGAATAATACCACCACATCTATCTCCATATGCTAATAATTTTGTTAATAATTTTAAAGTTTCTCCGTTTTGAAAAATACTATCTCCTTTTTGTACATGAAGGATATGCAAAGAACCTTTTGCTTGTTCTGCAACTTCTGCTCCATAGTCAATCAATCTTTGAGAACTATTTTGTGCTGTGATACATACTACAACTTTTTCCTCTTTCATAGCTAATCCGCTACCTCCTTCTTCGTCATTGTTTCATCACAGAGGGATACCTATATTAACGAATTGTTATTTTTATGTCATGTACAACAATCATTTTTCTTCTATTAATATAATACCATATTTTTATAAAAATGCAACAAATTTTCTATCAATTTTTCCCTTGTTTTTTTGCACATTTTTACTAAAATTATGGTTTTATTGTATAAAAATAACAAGAAAGTATAATTTCTTGTTATTTTTACATATTTATTTTTCGCTGTAATTAATACAAGATTGTACAAAATCATGGAACAAAGGTTGGCAGCGATTTGGACGTGACTTAAATTCCGGATGGAACTGTACACCTACAAACCAATCGTTTTCAGGCACTTCTATAATTTCAACCAATCTGTCATCAGGAGAAAGTCCTACAATTTTTAGTCCTGCTTCTACAAACTGTTTTCGATATTCATTGTTAAATTCATATCTATGTCTGTGGCGTTCATAAATTAATTCTGCATGATATGCTTTGTAAGTACAAGAATCTTTGTCTAATTTACAAGGATATGCACCTAAGCGCATGGTGCCGCCTAAATTATCTACATCTTTTTGTTCTGGCATTAAATCAATAACAGGATGAGAAGTTTCTTTGACTTCTGCAGTAAAAGCATCCTTCCAGCCTAAGACATTTCTTGCATATTCAATAACAGCACATTGCATACCTAAGCAAATTCCAAAAAATGGTATATTATTTTCTCTTGCATATTGAATCGCTCTAATTTTACCCTCTAAGCCCCTGTCACCAAAGCCACCTGGCACTAAAACGCCATGACATTCTGCTAACACTTCTTTAACATTATTTTCTGTTAAATGTTCTGCATTAATCCAAGCAATTTCTACATCTGCTCCTGTTGCAATACCACCATGATGTAACGATTCCACAATAGAAAGATAGGCATCATGTAGTTCTACATATTTTCCAACCAAAGCAACACGCACTTTTTTATCCATATTTTTTTCTTTTTCCAGCATTGCTAACCATTCTGCCATATCTGGCTTTTTATCTTCAATGCCTAACTTTTTACAAACAACTTTTGCAATGCCTTCTTTTTCTAACATAATTGGTATTTCATAAAGACTTTCTGCATCTAGATTTTGAATAATACTATCTTCATCAACATTACAAAAAAGTGCTAATTTTTCTTTCATATCTTGACTGATTTCGTGCTCTGTACGGCATACAATCATGTCTGGCTGGATTCCAATAGAAAGCAATTCCTTGACAGAATGTTGTGTTGGTTTTGTTTTCATTTCTCCCCCTTTAGAAAGATAAGGGATTAAAGTAACATGTATGTATAAACAATTTTCTTTTCCTACTTCCCGTGCAACTTGTCTGATTGCCTCTAAAAATGGTGTGCTTTCAATATCTCCCACGGTGCCGCCGATTTCTATAATTACAATGTCAGATTGTGATGCTTTTGCCACACGATATACTCTGCTTTTAATTTCATTTGTAATGTGAGGAATGACTTGTACGGTTGCGCCAAGATATTCTCCTTTTCTTTCTTTATTTAATACAGCCCAATACACTTTTCCTGTGGTAACACTGCTGTTAATACTTAAATTTTCATCAATGAATCTCTCATAGTGTCCTAAATCTAAATCTGTTTCCGCACCATCTTCTGTTACAAAAACCTCTCCATGCTGATAAGGACTCATGGTGCCGGGGTCTAAATTGATATAGGGGTCAAATTTTTGTATGGTTACTTTGTATCCTCTTGCTTTTAACAGTCGTCCCAAAGAAGCAGCCGTAATCCCCTTTCCTAAACCAGAAACAACGCCTCCTGTTACAAAAATATACTTTGTGCTCATTTTTTTCACCATTACCGAAAACAAAATTGTTTTACAATAATTTTCTCCTTTCTTAAATTTTGGTTCTGTGACATAAAAATAGAAAAAGAATTTTTGCTATAAAAATATAAAAAGGAATCCTTATATTTCCAAAATAAAAATAATGTCTATTTTTTTTAAAAAAACAAACATTATTCTTATAATACCATATCCCCAGTGGAAAAGAAATAAAAATTGATTGGAATTTTATGACAAAACAATTTTGTCAAAATAGAAATCTATTGTTAAAACTGCACTATTTTTATGCAAAAACTATTGACAATCTCACAAGCAAAAGGTACTATAAAAGTAATTCGTATGTAGAATAGGGGGAATTTTTTATGGAACAAAAAATACAAGAACGTATTGCTACAGCAGAAAATGCCGCTGGGGAATATTTTAAACAGGGCTTAAACTGTGCAGAATGTGTTTTTCAAAGCTGTTTGGATATGCAAAATTTGAATCTCCCAAAAGAAGTGATTGCTTTAGCTTCTGGTTTTGGTGGCGGTATGGGACAGACAAGAAATACCTGTGGTGCGATTACAGGCGCAATTTTAGCTTTGAGTGCTTTAAAAGGCAGAAACCCTTTTGAAAAAGAAACACCAAAAGAAAGAATCCAACAACTGCAAGAAGTTTATATTCCTTTTAAAGAAATGGTGCAAGAAATTGAACAGCAATATGGTACCTTAATTTGTAGAGAACTTTCTGCACCACATGGAGATTTTGCTGGAAAAGCAAGAAAACAAAACTGTAAACAAATGATTTCGTATTGTGCAGGTCTTGTGGTAAAATATGCAGAGCAAAACGACTCTTATTAAAAAGATTTTTGGATAGAAATATGATTTTATATTGACTTTTTATTCACAATGTTTTAAAATAATGATAAATAATAATAAATTCTTCAGGGCAGGGCGAAATTCCCGATCGGTGGTATAAAGTCCACGAGCAAATTTTTTTGCTGACATGGTGTAATTCCATGACCGACAGTATAGTCTGGATGAGAGAAGAATCAAAGACAGTCTTTTTTTGCTGTCCTTTCTTTTGCTTGCTAACAGTCTGAAGATTTTTAGACTGTTTTTTTATTCACAAAATAAAAAGACAGTTGTTTCAAGACATTACAACAAATGGAGGAAAAAATAATGGAAAACACAATTTTAACACAAAAAACACCAAAAACTAAAATGACAACAAGACAAATGGTAGGTATGGCAATGCTTGCTGCAATTTCGATTGCATTTGTATCAGTAATCCATTTTCCTTTGTTTCCGGCAGCAGCCTTTTTAGAATATGACCCTGCCGATATTCCTATTTTAATTGGTACCTTTGCCTATGGCCCTATTGCAGGCTTTTTATTAACAGTTGTTGTTTCTTTGATACAAGGTACTACTGTTAGTGCGGCAAGTGGTCCGATTGATATTGTAATGCATATTGTTGCAACAGGAAGTTGTACTTTAATTTCTGGCACCATTTATCAAAAAATGAAAACAAAAAAAGGGGCTGCAATCGCTTTAGTTGTAGGCGTAATCACAATGACTTTGGCAATGGTATTAATGAACTTGATATTGACTCCTTTATTTATGGGTGCACCAATAGAAGCGGTTATAGCAATGCTCGTACCAATTATTATTCCTTTTAATTTATTAAAATACTCAATTAACTGCTTGATTACCTTTTTGTTATATAAATCAATTTCTCATATTTTAAAAGGTGTTTCTGAAAGAGCAACCATAAAAAATTAAAATTCTGCTTGTAGTTGCAAAAATAGTAAAACTTTATAAGCTTTTTTCCGCAAACAGAGATGATAGAGATTCTATCATCTCTGTTTTATTACAAAAATATGGTAATAAAATTAGTTTTTTATTGTCATTGTATTTATTTATGCATATAATATATAATATTGAGAAAACATCTCATGCCACAACGCCAGTTGCAGCGTTCGCATATCTTGGAATATGTAAAAAATAGTAAAGGAGAAGTTATTGCAAAACAGGCAACATTATAAATATAGTTTATAAGTTTTCAATAACAATACGATATGAATAAAAAAACAGTTGTTGTAATATTTGGCGGACAATCTCCGGAACATGAAGTTTCTTTAAATTCTGCTTTTACCATTATTTCAAATATGGACGAGGAAAAATATTATATTATACCCATTGGTATCACCAAGCAAGGACAATGGCTCATTTATGATGGCCCTGTAGAACATATTAAAACAGGAGAATGGGAAAAATTCGGTACTCCTGCCATTATTAGTCCAGATGCCGCACAAAAAAGTGTATTAAAAATTGTTGGTGGAAAGGTTAAGGAAATTCCAATAGATGTTGTTTTTCCTGTATTGCATGGCAAAAATGGAGAAGATGGTACGATGCAAGGGCTTTTTGAAATTGCACAAATTCCTTATGTGGGAGATGGGGTATTAGCCTCTTGTGTTTCCATGGACAAAGTTTTTACAAAAACGATTGCAAAAAATGCTGGTATTGAACAGGCAAATTATTTGTGGTTTGATACTACAAAACTAGAACAATGTGATACTGTTTTAGAGCAAATTGAAAAAGAATTAGGCTATCCTTGCTTTATCAAACCAGCTAATACAGGTTCTTCTGTGGGAATTTCAAAGGCACATAATAGGATAGAATTGGAAAAGGCATTACATTATGCGGCAAAATTTGATAAAAAAGTGATTGCAGAAGAATTTATAGATGGTCGAGAGATAGAGTGTGCGGTTTTAGGAAATGAAAAACCGATTGCCAGCGGTGTTGGAGAAATTTTTTCTGCTTCTGAATTTTATGATTATGATGCAAAATATAACAATGCATCATCTAAAACAGTAGTACCTGCAGACTTGCCACAAGAAATGACAAATAAAGTAAGAGAAATTGCTATAAAAGTATTTCAGGCGGTAGAAGGTTCTGGTCTTGCAAGAGTGGACTTTTTAATTCAAAAAAATACAAATCGTATTATTTTTAATGAATTAAATACCATGCCTGGCTTTACTTCTATCAGTATGTATCCCATGCTTTGGGAAGCAGAAGGAAAATCAAAAACAACACTTATTGATGAATTGATTTCACTTGCTTTTAGCAAATAAGGAAATCAGGAGGATAAAAGAATGGACAAAAGACCAATTGGCATATTTGATTCTGGTGTAGGTGGTCTGACAGTAGTAAAACAAATTATGAAAGCATTACCTAATGAAAATATTATTTATTTTGGAGATACTGCCAGACTGCCCTATGGTACGAAATCAAAAAAAACAGTAACAAAATTTTCCAAACAAATCGTACGATTTTTATTAACAAAAAATGTAAAAGCAGTTATTATTGCTTGTAATACAGCTAGCTCCAATAGTTTAGAAGAATTAAGGCAAACATTTGAACTTCCTATTTTTGGTGTTATTGTTCCCGGAGTAGAAGAAGCAATCCGTTCTACTAAAAATAAAAAAGTGGGAATTATCGGAACTGCAAGCACCATTAGAAGCAAGGCTTATGAAACTTTGCTTGCACAAGCAGATAGCACTATAGAAGTTTATGCAAAGCCTTGTCCGTTGTTTGTTTCTTTGGTGGAAGAAGGTTGGACAGAAAACACTGTTGCAAAATTAACAGCAGAAAATTATTTGACAGAATTAGTAGAAAAGGGAATTGACTCCCTTGTATTAGGCTGTACACACTATCCTTTATTAAAACGTTGTATTGGCGAAACGGTAGGGAGCAGTATTAAATTAGTTGACCCAGCAAAAGCAACAGCAAGAATGGTAAAAGCATTTTTAGCAGAACATAGATTATTGCAACAAGGAGAAAATATTGCAGAAAGATATTTTTATATTAGTGATGATACAGATACTTTTTGTAATATGTGTAAAAAAGCCTTGAAAAAAGAATACATACCTCAAGTAATAGATATTGAAGCTTACTAAAATTTTTTGCTTATATTAAGTTAAGAAGTCATGGTTTTATGACTTCTCAACTTGTCAATAAAGTCTTTTTTTGTGGACTCCGTCCACACCTGCAAACTTTTTTGAAAAAAAGTTTGACAAAAAACTTTATTAGAAAAACTACGTTTTTCCTTTTAAAATCAATGTTTTTTAAGGAAACGAAGTTTCCGGCTAAAGTTCTTTCGCTTCCTTTCTTTCAAGAAAGGAAGTAGAGTTTGAGACGAAGTCTCAAGGTTTTTTGACAGACTGAGAAGTCATGGTTTTATGACTTCTTTTTTTATTTTGTATACATCTAACCTTTTATAAACAAAAGTTATTCTATAAGTTGCTTAAAAAAATTGCTTTTTCTTTTCTTTTTTTATAGCATATTGATGATAGTTTTTATTCTGTGAATAAAAAATTTCTTAAAAACATTAAAATTTAATAATAAATGCATTTTATTCATACTTTGTTCATAAATTCGTTATATAATCGTAAAATAATTGATTATCATTTTTGGAGGGAATCAACATTGAAAAAGATTTTAATGGCTGCAATGTCTAGTATAGTAACATTTTCATTTTTTTTGGCACCAATTTCTGTAGAAGCAAAAACATTACAACAGTTACAGACAGAACGTGCTGACTTAAAGAAAAAAACAGAAGAAGCAAAAAAGAATTTGGAAGAAGCAAGACAGAAAAAACAATCTGTAGAAGAAGAAGTTGCTGTTTTAGACCAAACCTTAAATGCTGCTAATGAACAGTTGGAAAAAGTAGAATCTGATTTAGATGAAGTGCAAAAGCGTTTAGAAGAATCTAAAAAAATGCTTGCAGAAGCTACAGAAAATAAAGAAAAACAATTAACTGTCTTTGGACAGCGTGTAAAATACATACATGAAAATGGTAATACTGGTTATTTAGATGTAATATTAGAATCCGAAGGAATTAGCGACCTTTTAATGCGTATGCAGCATGTAGAGGAAATTATGGATTATGATAACAATTTATTAACAAATTTAAAAGAAACAGAAAATGTAATTCGTGAAAAAAAGGAAGAAGTACAGCAGGAAGAAGCAGAAACAGCACAATTAGTAGAGGAACAAAAAGCAACTTTAGCAAGCTTAGAAACTTTAAAAGCAGAAAAAATAAAAACAGTACAAGCGTATGCACAAGATGAAGCAAAATATAACCAACTAGTACAAAGCAATGAAGCAGCAAGTAAAGAAGTAGAAAAATTAATTTCGGCTGCAACAGCAAATAATGATACAGTAGTTTATACTGGTGGAAAATTAAATTGGCCAGTTCCAGCCAGAGCAGCCTCTAGTTCTAGTTTAAGCAGCGGATTTGTAAATAGAAAACGTCCGATTGGTAGCGGTTGGGAAAAACACACCGGTTACGACATTCCTGCCCCTTACGGCTCTAATATTGTAGCAGCAGAAGGTGGTACAGTTATTACAGCTGGTTGGGTAAATGGATATGGTAATACAGTTATGATAAATCATGGTGGTGGTGTTGTTACCTTATATGGTCATAATTCCAGTTTAACAGTATCCAAAGGACAAACCGTATCCAGAGGGCAAGTGATTGCAAAATGTGGTAGCACTGGAAATTCTACAGGAAATCATTGTCATTTTGAAGTACGTGTCAATGGTAGTGCAGTGAGCCCTGCTCCTTATTTAGGTGTTGCAAACATTTCCCGCTAACTAACTTTCTTGAAAGAAAGTTAGCAAAGAACTTTTGTGCAAAACTTCGTTTTGCTGCCGTGTGTTGGATTTGAACAGTTATTATAGGTGAACGACAACAGAGCACCAGTCGTTAAAACTTTCACTCTGTACCATATACAGAAGGTAAAGTTTTTGGTCAAGCTTTTTTCAAAAAGTTTGTAGGTGTTTGAGGGTGCAAAACGTCCAGTGGACGTTTGTTCTGCACCGACCAGAACGAAGCATAGACCAACACGCTCAGGGTCTTAAGTTTTTTTTTAATATACCTTAAAAAAGCAAAATAAAGAACTTTATTGATGTTTAACAGAAAGTAAAATAGTTTCAAAATTTATTAACAAACTAAAATACACTGGAATTTTATCCAGTGCATTTTTTTAATAATAGTAAAATGATATTTTTAATCAAATTCTAATAATTCTCTCATCTTTCTTTAATCTTTTTCCATTATACTAAGACTGTACATGAAATTCCCTTTCCTGTACAGTTGCCCCGGCGCAATACATAAGATATGTATTGCGCCATTCGTTTTTTATTAAGCTGTTACGTCTACTGATTTTTTGTCGTCTGTATCTGTTTCTTTCCCTTCATTTGCCCATTCGTCGAAACCTTTCATAATAATTTCTTTGGTTTCATCTGTAATACTTGGTAATTTTCCGCCCCAAGTTTTTTCAGCAGCAGCAAATCCTTTTAAAACGGCATTTCTTAAAGTTTCTATTTTGGATTGGTCGCCACCGGAAAGTGCTTTTGCCATATTTAAAATATTATTTGCAACATTTTCTGGAGACCATGCACCACCTGGAGAGATAGCATCTATAGCAGCTTGTTTATCTGCTGCACTGATAGAAATTCCTTCAAATAAGGATTTATTCAGTGTTTTTACTTGTTTTCCAAGCATAGTCTGAATCATATTCTTAAAAGAAGTCATTTGTTGGTCAGAAATAGCTTGTAATTGTTGTGCAGATAATTTTTTAGGTTTTTCATATCCTACTTTTTCAGTATCATTTTTAGAAGCAGCCTGTGCAGAACCAGAAGCAACAAAAGTATCTTGTTTAATTTGTGTTGAAGTTGTTGTTGTTTCTTTGCCTGCTTCTTTTACAGTTGTGCTTTGGTGTTGCACTACGGTAGAAGACGCATATACGCTTGCATTTACGTTTCTAATATTCATATCCATAACTTAAACCCCTTCCTTTGGTAAATTTAATAAAACAGTTCCTTCTATAAGATATATCGGAATATATTATTAAAAATTAAGCTTTTTGCTTTTATTTCGTGTAAAAAAATAGTAAAATAATAAAAAAAGTATTGACAAATCACAAAATATGGTTTCAAAATAATAAAAATAAAAGAAAAAGAAGGGATTTATATGACAATTTATAAAAGTGTATTAGAAATAATTGGTGGAACACCATTATTAGAACCGATTCGACTGGAAGAACAATTACAATTAAAGGGAAAGCTTCTTTTAAAATTAGAATATCTCAATCCAACTGGTAGTGTAAAAGATAGAGCAGCAAAAGGAATGATAGAAGATGCTGAAAAAAAAGGATTATTAAAAAAAGGCTCTGTCATTATTGAACCAACTAGCGGTAATACTGGAATTGGTTTAGCTTCTATTGCAGTTGTAAAAGGATATCGTGTTATATTAACTATGCCAGAAACAATGAGTGTAGAAAGAAGAAATATTTTAAAGGCTTATGGTGCAGAATTAGTTTTAACAGATGGGGCAAAAGGCATGGCAGGAGCCATTGAAAAAGCAGAAGAACTAGCAAAAGAGATTCCAAACAGTTTTATAACAGCACAATTTGACAATCCCGCTAATGCAGAAATACACGAAAAAACAACTGGTCCTGAAATTTGGAAAGATACCGAAGGAAAAATAGATTATTTTATTGCAGGTGTAGGAACAGGTGGCACATTGACTGGAACAGGAACCTATTTAAAAGCACAAAAACAAGATATTCACATTGTTGCTGTAGAGCCAGCAGATTCTCCTGTACTTTCTCAAGGAAAATGTGGTGCACATACGATACAAGGAATTGGTGCAGGTTTTGTTCCTAAAGTATTAAATCCGTCTATTTATGACAGTGTGTTCCCAGTAGAAGGAGAAGATGCTTTTCAAGCAGCTAAAAAATTAGCAAAGACAGAAGGAATTTTAGTTGGAATTTCTTCTGGAGCAGCACTTCACGCTGGTATTGAATTAGCAAAAAAAGAAGAAAATAAAAATAAAACCATTGTAGTCTTACTTCCTGATTCTGCTGATAGATATTACTCTACTGCATTATTTCAAGACGAAAAATAAAATTTTATAAAGAAAGTGGCTTATTATAGTTTTTGGAGGAACTTTTTAAAAGAAAGGTTCCTCCAAATTCGTTTAAAAACATATTTAAAAAAACTTAAGACCTTGAGGTTTCACCTCAAACTCCACCAACTTTTTTGAAAAAAAGTTGGACAAAAAACTTTATCTTTTGCTAACAGAACAAATTCTAAATTTTAACCACTGGTGCTCTGTTGTCGTTCATCTACAACAACTGTTCAAGTCCAACACACAACAGCAAAACGAAGTTGTCTACACTTTGTTTCGGTCGGTGCAGAACAAACATCCACTGGACGTTTTGCACCTCAAACTCCACCAACTTTTTTGAAAAAAAGTTGGACAAAAAACTTTATCTTTTGCTAACAGAACAAATTCTAAATTTTAACCACTGGTGCTCTGTTGTCGTTCATCTACAACAACTGTTCAAGTTCAACACACGGCAGCAAAACGAAGTTTTGCACAAAGTTCTTTACTAAGCTTTCTTTCAAGAAAGCGTCAAGAAAGCGTTAGAACTTTGTCTGCAATGGCTTGTCCGGTTGGAGTCGCTGCTAAACCGCCTAATGCAGTTTCTTTTATTTTATAAGACATTTCATGTCCAATTTCTCCCATAGCATCAATCACATCATCCGGAGGAATTGCACTTTCAATACCTGCTAAAACCATATCTGCTGCCGCAACTGCATTTACTGCACCTACAACATTTCTTTTTACACAAGGAACTTCTACTAAACCTGCAACTGGGTCACAAGCAAGCCCTAAAAGATTTTTTAATGCAATCGCTAAAGCATCTCCTACTTGTTTTGCACTACAACCATGTAATGCTGCTAAAGCACCTGCTGTCATGGCGGAAGCTGTACCAACTTCTGCTTGACAACCACCAGAAGCACCTGCAATAGAAGCTCTTTCTGCTACTACCTTTCCAATGCCAGAAGCAACATATAAAGCTTCTATAATTTGTTCTTTGCTTGCTTTTCCCTCTTTGTATAATGTTACAAAAACTGCTGGCATTACACCACAAGAACCGGCTGTAGGTGCTGCAACAATTCTTTTCATACAAGCATTCGATTCACTTACTTGTACTGCTCTTGTCATTACTTTGTTAATAAAATCACCACAAAGCGTTTTTCCAGTTTTTCCATAGTCTTCTAATTTTTGTCCATCTGTTCCAACAAGACCACTGTTAGAACGTAAAGTACCATCATATTGCTCTACCGATAAAAGCATAGCTTCCCATATTTTTTCCATTTCTTTAAAAGATTCTTCCCTAGAAACGGCTCTTTCTGCCATATCATCTTCTAATACAACTTCCCATAAAGGTAACTGTTTTTGTTCTGCCATAGCTATCCATTCTTTGATTGCATGATAGGACATCTTAATCAACCTCCCTATTAAAATATGTTACTTTAATAATTCCTTCTACTCTTTTTAACCAATCTAAACCAGATTGTGGCATCTGTTGGTCAATTTCAATCACCATACAAGCATAGCCGCCACGTCTATCACGATATAAATGCATATTCGCAACATTTATACCCTTATGTGCCAAAAGAGAAGTTACTTCTGCCACATGTCCTGGCTGGTCTACATTATGTATAATTAGTGTATTATATTCACCACTGAAATTTACATCAATATCATCAATTTTGTTTACCATGATTCTGCCGCCGCCTAAGGAAGATGCTTGTATTTTTAAGGTACGTCCTTGCTCGCCTTCAATTTCAATGAGTGCTGTATTAGGGTGTGCTTCTTTTAAATTTTTATTTTGTATGGAAAAAGCTAAACCTTCTTCTTTTGCAACTTCAAAACTATGAGGGATTCGCATATCATCTGCCTGCATTCCTAAAATACCAGCAATTAATGCTTTGTCTGTACCATGTCCCACTCCTGTTGCTGCAAAAGAACCATGTAAATAAATATCTGCTTTAATTGGTTTTTCTGCAAGTAACTTTCTTGCGGTTAAACCGAT
Source organism: uncultured Clostridia bacterium (assembly GCA_910587195.1). Lineage (GTDB taxonomy): Bacteria > Bacillota > Clostridia > Lachnospirales > Anaerotignaceae > Coprocola. The sequence goes on from CAJUKL010000004.1 coordinate 42,153, forward strand.
TTTTGTTGCGCCAGCCGTATGAGAACTGGAAGGCCCAACCATGACTGGCCCTAAAATATCAAATATATTCATAGTATCCTCCTATCTATCCTTAATATTGTAAAATAATATAATATTTCTTATTTTATGATAGTTGAAACTGTTTAAAATGTCAATCATTTGATGGAAAAATAGATTTTCTATTTTATTTTATGGTGAAGGCATACAAAAATGGGAAATAAAAGAAAAATACTTCTGTTGATTTTTGCAAAAAAATAGGAGTGTCCCAAAAGAGTAGTTTTAAAAATAAAAGACTGGCGTTTACCAGTCTTATGCTATTACATCACATTTTATGCAATTCACAATCGTAAACTTATCTGTATTGACTACCAACATAAACTGTAAAAACTGCAAAAACTGTATTTTTTTTGCTATACCTTTATATATATGTATTTTATATATATTATTAAACATATATGTTATATATATTTTATATTCTCTCTATATATAAAAAATTTTACAGTTTTTACAGTTGTGATAATGTATATTAACACCTATTGTTATTTCAATGGACTGTAAAAACTGTAAAAATGTTGTGAACTACCATTGTCTAAAGCCAATGGGCTTCCTGCTTCCTAGACCTCATAACCTACTATCTCCACAGGCGTAAATTCGGGCTGCACTATCCCTATAACGGTTTACACTGTACATTCCATACCTTGTATATTTTACGTGCTGAAGGAGAGCTTGGTTTTCGCATAATATTTCTCAGCACAACCACTTATATACAGTTATCAATGTTCGTGTATAAATAGTATTATAGCAGAAAATATACTAACTTTATACCTGTTTTTCCTTATAAAATACTTTGTCAAAGTCATCCTTCTGTTATACACTGTGAATATCTGTGTGTACTGTCTATTAAAGGAGGATCGTTTTCCTTTGAAATTTATGTGGTAGTCATTACTGCGTCCCAATCAGAAATACCATCTACAGTAAGCAGCCAGTTTAAAGCATAATGTCTTTCAAAAACAACACCAAAATCTAATGCTTCTATGGTTTTATTATTAATGCGAGCGTCTACACAAGCCCAATTATAACGTAGGGTTAAATCCTGCAGTTCTAAAATTTCTTCTTTGGAACGTAATTTTGCCTTTTTAGAAAGACTATTCATATCATGATTCCATATAATATTTCCTAGTTCTATAGGTTCACAAAGTTGGTTGACTTCTTTTAAATCTAATAGAGAAAGTGCCCAAAAAAAGACAGCACAACATTCATATCTCCAAGCAAAAAGATTAAATAGTTTTGGTTCCTTTGTCGGTGGGTGGTCAATATATTCCCTTTCTTTAGTAGAGAAAAAAGAAGAAACATGATATTTTTCTTCTAATAATTTCATTTGTTCCTGCATTTTTTGTTCTGGATTTTCATATTTTCCACTCATATAAATTTCTGCTTGAATAGCAGTGGCATAAACAGCAATACAACGTTGTAAAATTGTTTCTTTTTTTTGTAGTACTGTTTCAGCATCAAAAACAGTAGAGCGCAATTCTTCTAAATATGGAATTTTTTTACTTTTTAAAATAGCAATTGATTTTTCTTTTCTTGCAGTATCTGCTTCTGTTGGTTTTAATTCTTTTTCTAAAAAATCCGCAGAGGCAATCGGGTGGAAAGTATCAAAGGCAGATTGCCCTTTTTCATCAATCAGTAGCCTTCCATCATAATGAAATACTTCCATTGTTGGTACAAGAACAAAAGCAGTTAACGCTTTTGCTGTACTATAAATGCTTTTAATCATTTGATTGGTTCTTTTTTCATCAGCATTTATGACGAATTGTATAGAAACAATACAATTAAATAATTTCATTTGCTGTAAAATATTTTCTTTTAAAACTTGATTTTTTACGGGTGCTTTACTAAAAAAGTTTGCCATACCATAGGCTTGTCCCATGGTTTCCTTTTTATCTGTGATAATACGGAATTTTAAAAAGGTATCATCTTGTAAGGTTAAAACAAATTCAGCATCGTTTACAGAATCTAACTTTTTACAATCAAATGCCTTTTCAAAAACAGAAGGAACAATTTTCGTATTTTTTCGACAAGAATAAAGACGAATGGCTGCATTTTGCTCTGGCAACTCTTGTTTTTTTTCTACTTTTTCTGGTGTTTCATTTTGCTGTTCTGGCAGTTTGACTTCTATTTCTAAAAGGTTATTTTCAACAGTAGAAGTAGATGTTTCTTCTAATGGTTGATTTTCTTTTTTCTTTTTAAAAAAATCAAAAAGTTTCATTTTGCTTTTCTCCTTCTTGACAAATTGTTATTATTGTAACATGTTTTTTTTAGAATGTCTTTGTATTATTAAAAAAATTCTGGAATTTTTTTAGTTTAAAACTTCAATTTGACACATTTTCATTGCGTTTAATGCTTGTGTATGACTTTCTGGTGTGACACCAGCACAACAGCTTGCATCTACAACAATGGGCGTTTCCCAAAGAAATGATTTTATATTTAAAGCATTACTAATGACACAAATATCCGTACAAAGTCCAATTAAAGTAATACAGGTATATTGTTTTTGGGAAAGCAGTTGCGCTAATTCTGTGGAACCAAATGTAGCTTTATCAATTACCGTAGGATTTTTATTGCTACCAGCTTCCCAGACCTCTTTTTGAATTTCCCAACCAAATGTATTTTTAACACAATGCACAACTGGTAAATGTTTTCCCTCTAGGGTATCCAAATATGCTTGTGTATGAGTGTCCCTTGTGTAATATAAATCGCCAGAAAAAGCTTTGATTTTTGAAATTACTTTTGACACAATTTTTTGTGCTTCCGCTGTTCCTAAACTTCCATCTATAAAATCATTTTGCATATCAATCACAACAAGTGCTTCTTTCATTTGTTCTTCCACCTCTCCTTAACAATTATTTATATTCTTTTATTTTATCATTAAATGTCATTTCATACAACAAAAGAGAAAATAATTTAAAAAAATATTGTATACATTTTAGAAAACACTTGACTTTTTTTTAGTTATGTTTTATAATCTGTACATACAAAGAAATCAATCACAATAAAAATAAAACAATGAAAAAGGAAAATTGTCCGGTTCTTTTGTTATAAGACGTCAATAATAAAAGAAATTCCATTTTCTAAAAAGCTTATTGAGATTATTATGATTGCTTTGTTGATTATAAATTTTTACAATTTATAGTTAGTTATCTTAAAAAGGAGGAGATTCCAACAAAATAGTTAGCTTCGGTATTCCTTTTGATTGCGGCGTGTAAGTTGGGTGTATTTTTCTAAGGGAAAAATATGTAGTGTGAAAAGGAGAATACCATAAAACAAGAGTTTTGGATAAGGCACTATTCTTATAGGCTTGAGTCCCCTAATGTTTCAGAACTGTAAAAGCAAATAATAAACATTTTATCAATAAATGTATTCCATGTGGAAAATAAAAAGCATACTACAGTCTATGAAAATATACAACTGAATATAGAAATAAAAAAAATAAAGTGAGGAAAATAGGAATGTTAGAACCAGTTCAGTATAAAAGATGACCTTTTTGTCAATCCAGTGATAAAGGGGTCATCTTTTTTTGCTTTTGGTAAATTTGTAAAAAAATAAAGTGAAATTTTGGAATTTCTATCATCTTATTACGGAAAATATCGTTTGTTTTTATTGCGATATTTTTTTATTTTATTGATTTTGTTGTCTATCTTTTTAAATACTATCTTGTTTTATGATAAAACATACAAAATTTAAAAAAAAGACATATTTTTACTTGAAATTTACAAATACATTATGGCATATTAAAATAAGTAGAAAAAATAGTCTTACCACAAAGAGAATAAAGGAGGAAACTATGAAAAATTTGGATAGAATTGCATTTTCAGAAGAATTAAAAGAAATTTTAAATGGTTGTGCTAGTGTAGAAATTCCAAATACAAGAGCAGAACTTTATGATATGGTTTTTGGAAAAGAAGAAGCAAATTCTTTTGATATAACATATATCGTACATGGAAAAGAAAAAAAAGAAGCAGATGTTGTGCGTTGTCGTAATGGTGCTGCTGTCAATTATACAGAAGACTATATGCGTCGCCGTGACCCGGAATGTATGGTAATTGCAGATAAAAAACCAACAAATAAACAAAAGTTTGAAGAAACTTATGGCTATGATTTTTCAGGTTTGAGAAAAGAAACTTTGTTATGGTTAAAAGAAAGAGAATTAATTGTTGTACCGTTCCGCGCAGGTGGCAAAAAATATGGTTATCCAGCAATTTTGATATGTCCCAAAAATGCTGCTTTTTTTGCATATGCTTTGGCAAATTTACAGGCATTTGTGAATATAGAAGAAGAAGTGATTCCTTTTGTACCTCGTGCCATTATTTATGTAGCACCACCTTTCCGCCATACCCATTTTGAAGGAAAACAAGTTTGTGTGCATAACCGTTTAGATAATTGCCATGAAATTTTTTCTTATAATTTATATCCTGGCCCTTCCGCTAAAAAGGGAGTTTATAGCGTTTTATTAGACATTGGAGAACAGGAAAATTGGGTAACAGCACATGCTTCTGCAGCAAGAATTATAACACCTTATGAAAATGAAATTGTGATTATGCATGAAGGGGCTTCTGGCGGTGGAAAAAGTGAAATGTTAGAAGCAGAACATAGAGTAGAAGATGGACGTATTTTATTAGGTACCCATGTTGTAACAGGTGGAAAAAACTATTTACATTTAGGAGATACTTGTGATATTGAACCAATTTCTGATGATATGGCAATGTGCCACCCAGCGATACAAGGCCCAGATGGAAAACTTGGTATTATTGATGGAGAAAATGGTTGGTTTTTAAGAGTAGATGGTATTACAGAGTATGGAAGCAGTCCAGCATATGAAAAAATAGCAATTCACCCTAAAGAACCTCTGATTTTCTTTAATTTACAAGGTGTTGCTGGTGCAACTTGTCTACCTTGGGACCATACTTTAGATTCTGATGGAAATCCTTGTCCAAACCCTCGTGTTGTCATTCCGAGATATATGGTAGACAAAATTGTGCAGGAACCTGTTGGGGTAGATATTCGTAGTTTTGGCGTACGTATGCCACCTGCAACGGCAGAACATCCAAGCTATGGTATTATGGGATTGATGCAGATTATTCCGCCAGCTTTGGCTTGGTTATGGCGTTTAGTTGCACCAAGAGGACATAATAATCCAAGTATTATTGCGTCAAAAGGAATGCAAAGTGAAGGAGTTGGCTCTTATTGGCCTTTTGCAACAGGTTTAAGGGTAAGACAAGCCAATTTATTGTTACAACAAATTATTTCTTGTCCAAATACAAAATATATTTTAATACCAAATCAGCACATTGGAGTATATAAAGTAGGTTTTGCAGCAGAATGGTTAGCAAGAGAATATTTAGCAAGACGTGGTGGCGTGAATGTTATGAAGCGTCAAAATTTAGAACCTGCAAGATGTTCTCTTTTGGGTTATTCTTTAAGAGAGATGAAAATAGACAGACAAAATATTAGAAGTGTCTTTTTAAAATGCGAATTACAGGAAATGCTTGGGTTAGAAGGTTATGATAAAGGTGCAAAAATATTAACAGATTTTTTTGCAAAAGAATTAAAAAAATTTGATGTTCCAGAATTAGACCCTCTTGGAAAAGAGATTATTGCTTGCTTTAAAAGAGGTGGCACGATAGAAGACTATTGCAACTTAACACCCATGTAACTTACTTTCTTGAAAGAAAGTAAGCAAAGAACTTTTGTGCGAAACTTCGTTTCGCTGCCGTATGTTAGGGTTGAATAGTTGTTGTAGATGAACGGCAATGAAGCACCAGTGGTTAAAAATGAGAATCTGTACTGTGTGCAGAAGGTAAAGTTTTTGGTCAAGCTTTTTTCAAAAAGCTTGCGAGAGTTTGAGATCAGAGCTCTCAAGGTTTTTTACGCTTGCAAGCGTGTTTTTGAAGGGGTGCAAAACGTCCGGTGGACGTTTGTTCTGCACCGACCGGAGCGAAGCGTAGACAACTTCGTTTTGCTGCTGTGTGTTGGACTTGAGTGGTTGTTGTAGATAAACGACAACGGAGCACCAGAAGCTAAAAAATCGTTCTGTTTCGTCAGTCCAAAAAATCTTGTCATACAACAAAAAAGACATAAATAAAATTTTTTCTTGACTTTTAAAAAAAAAAGATTATAATTTTGTTCATATCAAAAAATGCAGTGACTGAGGGTAAGTAACTTTGCTGTTTGTTTTCAGAAAGTTATCGGCAGATGGAAGATAATAGCAGCGCAAAGCAAAAATCTCCTCAAGAGCAGTTGAATCAAAGAATTTAGAGACAATTTGTGTAGATTCAAACGGATTGATTCTGCGTTAAAAGAATCAGCATTAACACCCTTTGGTGAGATGTTTTGAGGTGGCTGTTTTTTAAACAGCAATAAGAGTGGTACCGCAGAGGATAAGACTTTGTCTCTTGAATAAGAGATAAAGTCTTTTTTAATCGTCAAAACTGTAAAACAAATGAAAAATATTGAATGAATGGGGAATGGATATGATAAAAACAGGTGCAGAAATTATTGTGGAAGTATTAGTAGAAGAAGGAGTTGATGTTGTTTTTGGTTATCCGGGAGGAACCGTAATTAATATTTATGACGCTTTGCTACAAAATAAAGATAGAATCCGTCATATTTTAACAGCCCATGAGCAAGGTGCTTCCCATGCTGCTGACGGATATGCCAGAGCAACTGGAAAAACAGGTGTTGTCATTGCAACAAGTGGCCCTGGTGCAACCAATATTGTAACAGGTATTGCAACTGCATATATGGATTCTATTCCAATGGTTGCCATTACAGGAAATGTTACTACAGATGCAATGGGTCGTGACAGCTTTCAAGAAGTTTATATTGCAGGGGTAACACTTCCTATTACAAAACATAATTTTTTAGTAAAACGTATTGAAGATTTAGCAGATACTTTAAGAGATGCTTTTCGGATTGCACAAAGTGGTCGTCCCGGCCCAGTTTTGATAGATATTCCAAAGGATTTAACAATTGCAAGCTATGAATTTGAAAATAAAAAAGTGGTAAGACCAGAGCATCATGTTCCAGTAAAAGAGGAGGACATCAAACATTTAGCAGAGTTAATTAATAAAAGTGTAAAACCTGTTATTTATTTTGGTGGTGGTGTTATTTCTTCCAGAGCTTCTCAGGAATTAAGAGAATTAATCAATACCTGTTCTATTCCGGCTTGCCATACATTGATGGCAACTGGAGTATTGAGTTACGGAGATAGATTAAATTTAGGCATGGTTGGAATGCATGGTCATGTTTCTAGTTCCAAAGCCATTAACGAAGCAGATTTATTGATTGCCATTGGTACAAGATTTTCAGACAGAGTTGCAACAAACAAAGAGAAATTTGCACCAAATGCAATTAAAGTACAAATTGATATTGATGACACAGAAATTGATAAAAATGTCAGAACAAACTTCAGTATTTTAGGAGATGTTAAAGATGTTGTAGTAGGGCTGATGAAATATGTGCAGCCTTCTGAAAGAAAAAAATGGGTGGAAACTATCGACAAGTGGAGAGAAGAAATTGACTATCATCCAGTAGATGATGAAAATAGTATTAAGCCATTCCGTTTAGTGGAAGCCATTTCTGAATTAAGTGGGGAAGATGCAATTATTGTAACAGATGTTGGACAACATCAAATGTGGACAGCACAATATTGCAAAAGAACAAAACCTCGTTCTTTTTTAACATCTGGTGGCTTGGGTACTATGGGCTTCAGTTATGGTGCTTCCATTGGTGCAAAAATTGCTTTTCCAGATAGACGTGTGATTCATATTACAGGAGATGGCAGTTTTCACATGAACATGAATGAACTTTGTACTAGTGTAAGCTATGAATTGCCAATTATTACAGTAATTATGAATAATCAGGTACTGGGTATGGTAAGACAGTGGCAAGAATTGTTTTTTGACAAAAGATATGCCTATACAACTTTAGATAGAAAAACAGATTATGTAAAATTAGCAGAGGCTTTTGGTGGAAAAGGCTATCGTGCAACAACAATAGCAGAATTTAAAAAGGCATTTGAAGAAGCATTAGAAAATAAAAATTGTCCAAGTGTTATTGAATGTATCATTGACAGAGATGAAAAAGTATTGCCTATGATACCACCAGGAGGCAGCTTTGATGATATTATTGTAGATTAATGGGAAAGGAAAGATAATATGAAAAAATATATTTTATCTCTTGTAGTGCAAAATAATTTTGGTGTTTTGGCAAGAATTTCTAGTTTATTTGCACGTAGAGGATACAACATAGATTCCATTTCTGCTTCTCCTACAAATAATCCTAAAATTACAAAAATAACGGTTGTGGTAGAAGCAGATGATGAAATTATAGAAAAAGTATTTAAACAAGTTTCAAAATTAGAAGAAGTGGAAAAAGTAACACAGATTGATGAAAAGAAAACCATTTGTAAAGAATTAGTTGTATTAAAAATCCATACAGAGAATACTGCTACAAGTGCAGAAATCAGCAATACAACATCTGAATTTCAAGGAAAAATATTAGAAATTCAACCAAATTCTTTAACAGTAGAATTAGCAGATATTCCAAGCAATGTAGACAGTTTTGTAGAAGCTCTTTCTCAATTTGAAATTGAAGAAATGTGTCGCACAGGTGTTACTGCCTTATAACTTACTTTCTTGAAAGAAAGTAAGCAAAGAACTTTTGTGCAAAACTTCGTTTTGCTGCCATGTGTCGGACTTGAACAGTTGTTGTAGATGAACGACAACAGGGCACCAGTGGTTAAAAATTCGTTCTATTCCGTTCGCAAAAGATAAAGTTTTTTGTCCAACTTTTTTTCAAAAAAGTTGGTGAAAGAAAGTAAACAAAGAACTTTTGTGCAAAACTTCGTTTTGCTGTCGTATGTTGGACTTGAACAGTTGTTGTAGATGAACGACAACGGGGCACCAGTAGTTAAAATTTAGAATTTGTTCCGTTAACGAAAGGAAAAGTTTTTGGTCAAGCTTTTTTCAAAAAGCTTGTAAGGGTTTGGGTTGCAAAACATCCAGTGGACGTTTGTTCTGCAACGACCAGAATGAAATGGAGAACAAAGTTCCCAAGGTCTTTCTACACTTGCAAGCGTGTTTTTGAAAAGATGCAAAGCGTCCGGTGGATGCTTGTTCTGCAACGACCAGAACAAAGTGTAGACTTTGGGAAACTTTTCACAAGTGAAAAAAGTCAGAATGTTTGCTTTTTTTAAAATTTTTTTAGATTAAAAAAGTATATAATCAGTTTTTAAAGCTGATTGATATAAAATACAAATGATTTATGGATATGGAGGAGAAATGTATGGTACAAATGTATTATGATCAAGATTGTGATTTGAATTTATTAAAAGGTAAAAAACTTGCAGTAATTGGATACGGCAGTCAAGGACATGCACATGCTTTAAATTTAAAAGAAAGCGGTTGTGATGTAGTCATTGGCTTAAGAAGTACATCTGCAAGCTGCGCCAAAGCAAGAGAAGCAGGTCTTGAAGTAATGGAAACAGCAGAAGCTGCAAAAGTTGCTGATGTAATTATGATGCTTGTTCCAGATGAAGCAGCACCTGATATTTATAATGAATCTATTGCACCAAATTTACAGGAAGGCAATATTTTGATGTTTGCACATGGTTTTAATATTCATTTTAACCAGATTAAAGCACCAAAAAATGTAGATGTTATTATGGTAGCTCCAAAAGGTCCGGGACATATTGTTAGAAAACTTTATACAGAAGGACAAGGTGTACCTTCTTTAATTGCAGTATATCAAGACTTTTCTGGAAAAGCAAAAGAATATGCTTTGGCTTGGGCTTGTGGTATTGGTGCCGGCAGAGCAGGAATCATTCAAACAACTTTTAAAGAAGAAACAGAAACAGACCTTTTTGGAGAACAAGCTGTTCTTTGCGGTGGTGTGACAGAGTTAATGAAAGCTGGTTTTGACACTTTAGTAGAAGCAGGTTATGAACCAGAAATGGCTTATTTTGAATGTATTCATGAAATGAAATTGATTGTAGACTTAATCAATAGAGGCGGTTTTGCCGAAATGAGATATTCTATTTCTAACACAGCAGAATATGGCGATTATCGCACAGGAAAACGCTTGATTACAGAAGAAACAAGAAAAGAAATGAAAAAGGTTCTTTCTGAAATTCAAGATGGTACTTTTGCAAGTGAGTGGATTCAAGAAAACAAAGCAGGTGGCTGCGCAAAATTCCTTGCAACACGTGCAAAAGAAGCAGCACATCCATTGGAAGCTGTAGGCGCAAGATTGCGTAAAATGATGAGTTGGTTAAAAAAATAAACATATTTACAAAGAACCCTTTTTTCGACTTTGAAAAGAGGGTTCTCTGTTTGGTAAAAAATTTGCACCAACTAGAGTAAAGCATAAAGTGCAACATTTTATTTTTTAGGAATCTAAGTGAAAACTTTTTTTAATTTCTTCTTGATTAATATGATTATGTACAGCGCAAGTGCCAGCAGCTTGGGCAGTTTCATAATACCAACATTTATAATCTAACATATGGAGTGTTTTTTGCATTTGTTCTATTTGTGCTAATACTGCTTGTCTACGTTGTTGCATAAAACATAAGCGTTGTTCTATGGTAGAATCACCAGTGATACATAAATCAATAAAAGACTTAATATTTTTAATTGTCATTCCGGTTTTTTTAAGACATTCAATCATGTTCATTATTTCAAAATCTTTTTCTTGAAAAATTCTGATCCCTTTTTCATTTCGTTCTATAAAAGGAAGTAAACCTTCTTTATCATAATAGCGTAACGTATGAGCGGAGATATTTAATTTTTTTGCGGCTGCACTAATAGTATAAAACATAGTATCACTCTTTCCTATCTTTGTTTTATGATAAAATAATTATAGCAATAAATCATAAACTGGTCAATCTTGCTTTTTATCATGAATAAAAAAAAGATTTCCTTGTCCATAGAACAGTTCATAGAGATAGAAGGAATTCGCTAAGGTAACCGCATAAAAATTTTTGTAAAAATTATAATGATTTGAGTTTAAAAATAACACAATTTGTGAAAAAATAGCTTATTATGAACTTAATGAAAGTCAGAAGTTTTTCCAAAGTCTACACTTTGTTCTGGTCGGTTCTAAGCAAACGTCCACTGGACGTTCAGAACACCAAACCCACAAGATTTTTGAAAAAAGCTTGACCAAAAACTTTTTCTTTTACATACAGAATAAAAAAATTTATTGAAAAAATGGACATTCCAAAATTTTATAATTTTTATGTGGTTACCCTGTGAATCCGCTTTGTTCTTGCATATCATAATTGAATATGATATGATATGCTCAACATAAACTGATAAAATAACAAGAATATTGATAAATTTAGAGGCTTATAATCATTCATTTATGATGTATTTTATAACATAATATAAAATACAATGAAAGATAATAGGAGGGGGAGCTGTGTTCCATGTTTAAAATGACAAAACGCTTTTTTGCAGTAAGTGGTATTTGTTTAATTTTACTTTGTACTATTGTTTTTGTGTGGGTTGGTACACTTATGAGCCAAAAAAGCGAAAACACGATTATTGACATTGGTACAATATATATGTCAGAGATGAGTAAGCAAATTCATCAAAAATTTGATGCTATCATTGATTTGAAATTATCTCAAGCACAGGGAATTGTAAAACGTACACCACAGACAGATGAAGAATATACAGATGAGTTGGCACAAGAATTAGCATTAAGTGCGGAAATTCGAGAATTTACTTATTTAGGACTTTATACAGAAGATGGACAAGAACAAGTACTTTATGGCAGTCATGTGGATAGTGTAAACAAAGAAGAATTTATGGAGGTATTACATGACAAAACAAAAAGAATGACCACTGGTTTTACTGCAAACGGGCAAAAGATTTTAATGTTAGCCATTGATGCAAACTATCCTATGAAAAATGGAAAACGTAGTTCTTCTTTGGTGGTTGGTTTACCAATGAGTTATTTAGAAGAAACACTTTTATTAGATGAAAAAAATTCTACAATGTATTTTCATATTATTCGTAAAGATGGTGGTTTTGTCATTCGTAGTGGGAGAGGTTTTCAAGAAGATTATTATACTCGAATTAGAGAAATTTTTTCAGACCTCAATGGAAAAACAAAAGAAGATTATGTAGAAGAATTAAGGGATGCCATGAACGAAAACAGAAATTATGGAACATTGCTTATGGTAAATGGAGTATATCAACAGCTTTATTGTTCTTCTATTCCAAATTCACAATGGTATTTGGTGGCAGTTATGCCTTATAGTGTTTTAAATGATAGTATTAGTGAATTAAGTGATATAAGACAATATACTATATTAGAGGCTTGTGGCTTTATTTTAGCGGGAATCCTCATTATTTTTATTTTATACTTTAGAATGTCACAGCAACAATTAAAAGAATTAGATGAAGCAAAAAAAGAAGCAATTCAAGCCAATCGAGCAAAGAGTGAATTTCTTTCCAATATGAGCCATGATATTCGCACACCAATGAATGGTATTGTGGGTATGACAGCCATTGCCATTGCAAATATCAATGATACGATTCGAGTGAAAGATTGTTTAGGAAAAATATCATTGTCTAGTAAGCATTTATTAGGCTTAATTAATGATGTATTAGATATGTCTAAAATTGAAAGCGGAAAATTGACCTTAAATATGCATCAGCTTTCTTTGTGCGAAACAATGGAAAGTATTGTAAATATTGTACAACCACAAATTAAAGCAAAAAATCAGCACTTTGATATTTTTATTCATAAAATTCAAACAGAAGATATTTATTGTGATGGAGTACGTTTAAATCAAGTGTTAATTAATCTATTATCAAATGCAATTAAATTTACACCAGAAAATGGTAGTATTCGTGTTTATTTAGAACAAGAAGATTCTCCTTTGGGGGAGATTTATGTAAGATGTCATTTTCGGGTAAAAGATAATGGCATTGGAATGACGCAAAAATTTCAAGAGCAAATTTTTGACCAATTTGCAAGGGAACAAAAAGAACAAGTATATAAAACAGAAGGTACTGGCTTAGGCATGGCAATCACAAAGTATATTGTTGACACTATGGGAGGCAGTATCCAAGTAAAAAGTAAACCAGAAGAAGGAACAGAATTTCATATTATTTTAGATTTAGAAAAAGCATTTACCAAAGAAGAAGATATGATTCTTCCATCTTGGAATATATTAGTAGTTGATAATAATGAAGACCTTTGTCAAAGTGCTGTCTTTTCCTTAAAAGAAATTGGAATTTATGCAGAATGGGCTTTAAATGGAAAAACAGCTGTAGAAATGGTGGCAAAACGTCATGCAGAACATGACGATTATCAGATTGTACTTTTAGACTGGAAAATGCCAGATATGGATGGATTACAAACCATGAAAGAAATTAGAAAACAAGTAGGAGATGAAATCCCTATTTTGATTATTTCTGCTTATGATTGGAGTGATATTGAAGATGAAGCAATAGTAGCAGGTGCAAGTGGTTTTATTTCAAAACCTTTGTTTAAATCTAATTTATTTTTGAGTTTGAGCCGTTTTATGTTAAATGAAACAGATAAAAAAGTACAAAAAAAGGAAGAAGATAAAAAAATTTTTGTGGGAAAACGTATTTTGTTAGCAGAAGATAATGATTTAAATTGGGAAATTGCAGAGGATATTCTTTCAGAAGCTGGTTTTGAACTGGAAAGAGCGGAAAATGGTCAAGTTTGTGTAGATATGTTTCAATCATCTACTCCTAATTATTATGATATTATATTAATGGACATTCGTATGCCTGTTATGAATGGATATGATGCTACAAAAAACATCCGCGCTTTACAACGAGAAGATGTTAATTTACCAATTATTGCAATGACAGCAGATGCATTTTCTGATGATATTCAACATGCTTTAGAAAGTGGCATGAATGAACATGTATCGAAACCGATTGATATAGATAGATTGATACAGATACTTGCAAAATATTTAAAAAAGTAAGAAAGGGTTGATAGAAAGTGGTAAAAAGAAAAATTTTAATTGTAGATGATTCAGAAATAAATCGTTCTTTATTATCGGATATGTTATCTAGTGAATTTGATATATTGGAAGCGGAAAACGGGATGGAAGCTTCTGCTATTTTACATAATCAAGAGCATGAAATTTCTTTGATGCTTTTAGACATTGTGATGCCTGTAATGGACGGTTTTGAAATGTTGACAGTCATGAATAAAAATGGCTGGATTAAAAGTGTTCCTGTCATTATGATTTCAGCAGAAACAGTCCCTTCTTATATGGATAAAGCATATGATTTAGGGGTGTTAGATTATATCAGCAGACCATTTGACGAAAGAGTGGTACAACGTCGTGTAACGAGTACGATTATGCTTGCTGCAAAACAAAAAGAATTAGCACATATGGTAACAGAACAGCTTTATGAAAAAGAAAAAGATAATCGTTTGATGATTGAAATTTTATCAAATATTGTTGAATTTCGAAATGGAGAAAGTGGTTTGCATGTTTTGCATGTTCATACTTTAACAGAATTATTGTTAAAAAAATTAATAGAAAAAACAGACAAATATAATATTTCTAAAAAAGATATTTCTTTAATTTGTACTGCTTCTGCTCTACATGATATTGGAAAAATTGCTATACCAAGTGAGGTATTGAATAAACCAGGACGTTTGACAAAAGAAGAATTTGAAATTATGAAAACACATTCTGCAGCAGGTGCAGAAATGTTAAGCCGTATTCCATTGAGAGAAAGTGACCCTTTGATACAGGTAGGTTTTCAGATTTGTAGATGGCATCATGAAAGATATGATGGTAGAGGATATCCAGACGGACTAGAGGGAGAACAAATTCCGATTGCAGCACAAGTTGTTGCTTTGGCAGATGTCTATGATGCCTTAACAAGTGAAAGAGTTTATAAGGCAGCTTTTTCTCACGAAAAAGCAGTAGAAATGATAGTAAACGGAGAATGTGGCGTTTTTAATCCCATTTTGATGGAATGTTTATTGGAAATTGCAGAGATTTTGAAAAAAGAATTTGGGGAAACTTCTGTAGGCGGACATCTTGAAAGAGATTTACGAGAAACGGTAGAGCAACAAATTATGGATATTGGCGAATTAAATATGTCAGAAAGAACGTTCCGTCTGTTGGAACATGAAAGAATGAAATATGAATTTTTTGCAAATATGTCAAAAGAAATACAGTTTGAATATACAGCTACACCGGAAATGTTGGTACTTTCTCAGTGGGGAGCAAATTATTTAAACTTTCCAGAAGTGATATTAGACCCTAAGACAAGTGCATTTGCTACAGAAGTATTTTTAAAAGATGATTTTGAAAAATTTTTGGAAAAATTAAAAAAGACAACACCAGAAAATTCTATTATCAAGCAGACATATCTTTTAAGTATCAATGGAAATCCAAGATGGAGTGAAGTAATTGCAAAATCCATGTGGACAAATGAGGAAACACCTCAATATGAAGGTGCGATTGGTAAAATTGTAGATATTCATGAATATTTAGAAAAAATGAATCGTTTGGAAATTGCTATGTCACAGGACTCTCTGACAGGTTTATTAAACCATACAGTGGCACAAAGCAGAATTGCAACTTATTTATCTGCACAAGATGAAAAAAAGTATATTTTGCTTTTAATTGATATTGATAATTTTAGAAAAGCAAATGATAAATATGGACATCAGTCTGGGGACGAAATTTTAAAATATATTGGCAATACCATTAAAAATAGTATCCGGAGTGCAGATATTGCAGCACGTATGGGAGGAGATGAGTTTTTAATCTTTATGGAATATAAAGACACCACAAAACCACAAGTGGAAAGAGTCTTTCAAAAATTGCATGGAGAGTATGAAGGTTTTCAAATCAGCATTAGCATGGGAATTGCATCTTCAGAGGAATGTGAAGTAAAAAACTATGATTCCCTGTTTAAAATGGCAGATAAGGCATTGTATGCTGCAAAACATAAAGGTGGACATATTTATCAATTTTATGACAAAGCAGTAGAAAATGCTTGGTCTACTAGATTTTCGGAATAAGGATAAAAAAGAGAGGAGTACCCACAATGACAATACAAGAATGTTATAAAGAAATGGGAGCAGATTATGAAGAAGTACAAAGTCGTTTAAGAACAGAAGAAAGAATTAAAAAATTTGTATTAAAAGTATTAAATGACAAAAGCTATAATTTATTATGCGATTCCATAGCACAGCAAAATATAGAAGAAGCCTTCCGTGCTGCACATACTTTAAAAGGAATTAGTCAAAATTTATCTTTGACAGCATTGTATCATTCTTCTAGTGCTCTATCTGAAAAATTAAAAGCAAAGGAATATGATAAAGAAGCAGAAGAAATGTTTGAGCAGCTAAAAAAAGATTATGCTAAAACAGTAGAAGCAATTCAAAGTTTATCATAAATCATAAAGACTTTGAAATTTATGCTTATGTTTCTTTCTAAATTGACGCAAAGTGATTTATAAACACTTTGCGTCGCAAGAAAGTTCACATTTAGGAAAGGGGGATTTACTTATGTATCAAAAAATAAAATGTAATCAAAAAGAGGACTATTTTAAATCCCTTTCTCAAAGAGATGGTGTTTATTTTTGCTGTTTTATTGGTTTCGATGAAGAATTACTTTTGTGGGAAAAAAAATTAGAAGCAGATTGTCAAAAAAATGGTGTATCTATTCATCAAAAATTATTGCAACCTGATGGAGCAACCGTGACTGCTTTTTTTGATAAAATAGGAAAATTTACCTTTACAGTAAATCAAAATTTATTTTATGAACTTGTTGTGAAGTGGTTAGACTTTATTCCACAAATAACACAAAAAAATATTGCAGAAGCACTTTTTACTGTTTTATCTAAACAAAAAGAAAAAAATATTAATATTTTAAAAAATGTTTTTGTAAAACTAATGTGCTGGTTAAAAACAGAGTTTCAAAATGTTTTATATCATTTGGGAGAACAAGCAAAAGTATTCTATGAAGGGGATATTTCTAAACATGAAATTTTTATCCTAGAAGTGCTTTGCTTGAGTGGCTGTGATATTGCTTATATCAATTTTGAAAAAGAAATAAATTTTTTAAAAGGCTATGATGTAATATATGGGAAAAAAAGAGGACAACCACCAAAAAATATAGAAGCATTACAAAAGCAGCAAGAAATCAAACAAAAAATGGATTCAGTTGCAAATATCATTCAAACCAATGATTGGTTACAAGGAGATTTTTGGAAAACGATTTTTCAGACAAATAGCCAAAGAGGAAATAGAAATCATTATTATAATTTTTTTATACAATATATTGGCGTAGATGAAAAAGAAGAATATCAAAATCGTTTGTATCAATTACAAGAGGATTGCAAACAAAGACAAAAACCTTTTGTTTTAGTAGAAGAAATCAAAAACCCTTCTATAGAAGAAAGTAATTACTTGCGTTTGCAGCACTATGAAAATAAAAAAGATATTTTGCAACAACTGTCAGAAAAAATCGTTTTGCTGGGAAATGATATGTTGCAAAATCTTTTGCAAAGAGCATTTTTTGCTACAATAGAAGAATACCAAAATGCATTAATTTATAATACTGCATTGAAGTTAGTTTGCTGGTTAAATCGTTATAGTCATAGATTACTGGAATATTTTGATTATGAAACCTTGCCTTTATTTTTATATTATGGGGAGGAAATTAATGAAAGTCAAATATTATTTTTAAATTTACTTTCCCATTTACCAGTAGATATTTTATATGTTTCTCCTGCAAAAACTTCCTTTGAAAGCAGCTATAGCAAAATTGTAGAATTACCCGAAAAAAACACATGGTTTCCTTTTCCACAAAAAGCAATAAAACTTAAACAAGCAACTACAGCATATCAAACAGAAAAGGAATTAGATACCTTACTTTATACAGATACGGGACTATATCGGCAAAGACAGTTTACCCGTTCTTGTGCTGTTACTTTAAAAACAATTTATGATGAAATTTTTATTCTTTGGAAGGAAGAAGCAAAATACCGTCCCGGCTTTGAAATTAAAAATAATAGTGTAACAATCCCTAATATTTTTGCAAAAATTAATGGTGTAAAAAATGAAAGGGACTATGTTAAAAATATTGCAGAATTATTGACAGAAGATACAATATTTATCAAAAATTTTCCGTATATAGCAAAAATAGAAAATACTCGTTCTGTTTCAAAACTGATAAAAAATGGTAAAATATTGATAGAGGAGGTTAAAAAACAAAAAGGGTATCCCTATGACTTTTTAAGTTTAGAAACACAAAATTATTTGCTGGAAAAAGCACAGGAAATGATAGACCTTCATTGGATTACAGTGGAAGGAATTGAATTTATGATTCTTTCTTTTGTGTTACGCTTGGATAAAATCACCTTACAAATGATACAACAGTTTGACTTTACAAAAGAAATTCCAAAAGTGATTGTAGTTTCTGTTAATGAAACAATGGCAACCTTAGAAGATGCAATTTATTTGCTCTTTTTAAATTTAGTAGGATTTGATATTGTAGTTTTTACACCAACGGGCTACCGCAATATTGAAAAATATATTCCTCAAAATGCCTTTGAACAATATGAAGCAGGAGAGTATCTGTTTCAAGTGGAAATTCCAGAAAGAGGAAAACTAGAAAGAATGGCAAAAAATATGGAAAATAGTTTGCTTTATCGTTTATTTGGAAGGAGAAAATAAATATGGCATTAAACTTAAAACCTATCAATCAGCAAACAGAAGAAAAAGAAATAGAAGAATATAACATTGTGGAACAAAGAAAACAAATGACAGAACAACTTGTAAACTCTCAAGAAATTGATGACATTGTCAGTGCCATTGATGTTTATCAGCCACAACAATTGGTATCGTTTGGTGCAGAGGCAGCAGAAGGAATTTCAAAATGTTCTGACCAGATTTTAAATAGTATCAACATGAATCAAGTGAATGATTCTGGAGAGTTATTAAAAACTTTAGGGAAAATTATGGACAAGTTTGATTTAGAAGAAATTGCAGAAGAAGAAAAAAAGGGTTTTTTTGGAAAACTATTTGGTGGTGCCAAAAAACAACTTGACCAAGTGCTTGCAAAATATCATACTATGGGCGATGAAGTAGACAAAATTTATATTAAGTTAAAAGAATACGAAAATGAAATCAAAAATTCTAATCAAAAATTAGAAACCATGTTTCAGACAAATGTAGAATATTATCAAAGTTTAGTAAAATATATTTTAGCAGGAGAGCAAGGACTAAAGGAGATTGACCAATATTTAGAGCAAATGCGTGGAGAATATGAAAAAACACAGGACTCTGTGGTACAAATGGATATAATAGGATTAGAGCAAGCAAGAGCTGTGTTAGACCAACGAGTAATGGATTTACGCATTGCAGAAAACGTAGCAATGCAATCGGTGCCAATGATGAAAACCATGCAGTTTAGCAATTTGAATTTAATACGAAAAATCAATTCTGCTTTTATTATTACCTTACCTGTCTTTAAACAGGCATTGACACAAGCCATTTTGTTAAAACGACAAAAAATACAAGCAGAAGCAATGGCAGCATTGGATGAAAGAACAAATGAAATGTTATTAAAAAATGCACAAAATACGGTAAATCAATCCAAATTGACAACGCAATTAGCTTCTGGCAGCTCTGTAAAAATAGAAACATTAGAAAAAACTTGGCAGACGATTGTGAGCGGCATTGAAGAAACACAAAAAATACAGCAAGAGGCACAACAAAAAAGACAACAAGATATCGAAAGATTAAATCAGCTAAAAATGGATTTTAATGAAAAAATGCATACAAATTTGTAATGCTATACTTCTGTTTGTAATAGAGAAAATACAAAAACTGAAGAATATAGAACAAAATTAATAGGAGGGAAAACAATGAATAAATTAGGATTGACAGAGCAAGAAGTCCTAAAAAGCAGGCAAGAACATGGCGATAACCGATTAAGTGAAGTAAAATCAGAAGGGTTTTGGGAAAAACTAAAAGATAATTTTGGTGACCCCATGATTAAAATACTTTGTGTAGCATTGATTATCAATGTAGTATTTGCCTTTTTAGGACAAACAGAATGGTATGAATCGGTAGGGATTGCTTTAGCGGTGATTCTTGCAACTTTTGTATCTACCTTTTCAGAATACCGAAATGAAAATGCTTTTCAAAAATTACAAGATGAAGCATCTAAAATAAAGTGTAAGGTTTATCGAAATGGAGAAGTTGCAGAAGTTTCCATTGATGATGTTGTTGTAGGTGATTGCATTATTTTGCAGTCTGGGGATAAAATCCCTGCAGATGGTAATTTAATAGATGGAAATATTAATGTAGACCAGTCTGTATTAAATGGAGAAAGTAAAGAAGCAAAAAAGAAAACAATTCCAGAAGGTTACCAAGAAGATGAAACCAAAGCAATGGATTTTTTAAATGCTTATAAAGTTTTTAGAGGTACCATTGTTTGCTCTGGCAATGGTGTCATGGAAGTTACAACGGTAGGAGATAAATCTGTTTATGGTAAAATTGCAAGTGAATTGCAAATGGATGATGACAGAGAATCTCCATTAAAAGTAAAGTTGACAAACCTTGCTAATGGGATTAGTAAATTTGGTTATATCGGTGGTATCTTAATTGCAGTTGCGTTGTTATTTCAGAGAATTTTTGTACACAATGGTTTTGATATGGCATTAATTTCGGCTTATTGTTCAAATTGGATGACAGTAGTAAATGATATTGTGGAAGCAGTTATGTTAGCTGTTATTATTATTGTTATGGCAGTACCAGAAGGTTTACCACTTATGATTGCGATTGTTTCTGCACAAAATATGGGTAAAATGTTAAAAGATAATGTATTAGTCAGAAAAATAAGTGGTATTGAAACAGCAGGTAGTTTAAATATTCTTTTTAGTGATAAAACAGGAACCATTACAAAAGGTATTTTGGAAGTTGTTACTTTTATGAATGGAAAAGGATTAGAATGGAATCAACTGGAAAGAATAACACCAAAATTAAAAGACATTCTTACAGTTAGTATTTTAGAAAATACAACTGCCGTTATTTCACAAGAAGATGGAAAAAGAAAAATTATAGGCGGAAATGGAACAGATAGAGCAGTATTAGGATTTTTACCAGAAAATATACCTTCTTATCATATTCAAAAAGTGGCATCTGTACCATTTAACAGTGATAATAAATATTCTGCTGCACAAATCACTGGTGATTTTAATTATACCTTATTAAAGGGCGCACCAGAAAAGATTATTTCAAAATGCAACTGGTATTTTGATGAAAATGGCGAAAAACAAAAATTAAATCCTGAAATTGTAAATACAAAAATTAATGAACTAGCTATGCGTGCTATTCGTGTTTTAGGCTTAGCCGTTTCTGAAAAAGGAATTGAAAATGATGTATTGCCAGAAGATGATTACATTTTAGTAGGTATTTTAGGAATCCGTGACGATGTTCGTCCAGAGTCCATTGAAGCAATACAGGAAGTGCATAACGCAGGTGTACAAGTTGTTATGATTACTGGCGACAGAAAAGATACAGCAGTTGCGATTGCCAAAGAAGCAGGACTTTTAACTTCTGATAAGGAAGTTGTTTTGACAAGTGATGAATTGTTTGCACTTTCTGATGAGGAATTAAAAGGAAAATTAAAAGATTTAAGAGTTGTTGCTAGAGCTTTGCCAAGTGATAAAAGTCGTTTAGTTCGTTTGGCACAAGAATTAAATCTTGTTGTTGGTATGACAGGTGATGGTGTCAATGACTCTCCCGCACTCAAAAAGGCAGATGTTGGCTTTGCAATGGGTGGTGGTACAGAGGTTGCCAAAGAAGCAAGCGATATTGTTATTTTAGATGATAATTTTACTTCTATAGACAAAGCAATTCTTTATGGAAGAACTATATTTAACAGTATTAGAAAATTTATTATTTTTCAGTTGACGATTAATGTTGCAGCAGTATTGGTATCTTTTATGTCACCGCTTTTAGGTATGGAAAATCCACTTTCTATTACACAAATACTATGGGTAAACTTGGTTATGGATACCTTAGCAGCCCTTGCCTTTGGTGGAGAACCAGCTTTAAAACGATATATGAAAGAACAACCCAAACGGAGAGATGAAAACATTGTAAGTAAATATATGTGGTCACAAATTATTGTGGGTAGTTTGTGGATATTCTTGTTAAGTATGGGAATGTTGGTATTACATGAAGCAGATGCCTTTTTTAGAGATGACCCTGCAAACAAATATATATTGACAGGATATTTTGCATTTTTTATTTTTGCATCTGTATTTAATGCATTTAATGCTAGAACAGAACAGCTCAATCTTTTTGATAATATCAATGGCAATAGTGGATTTTTAAAAATCTTGCTTTTGATTGTAGTGGTACAAATCAGTATGACTTATTTTGGTGGCAATATTCTTCGCTGTTATGGTTTAAATGCAACAGAATGGCTATTTGTGATTATCTTAGCTTTTACTATTATACCAGTAGATTTAGTAAGAAAGCTATTATATAAAGGAAAAAAATAAAAAAGGAGAGATAACTTATGCCAATTAGTTTAAAAAAAGGACAAAGAGTAGATTTAACAAAGACAAATCCGGGTTTAAAAGAAATATGTGTTGGTCTAGGCTGGGACGTCAATAAATATGATGGTGGTAGCTCTTTTGACTTGGATACAGCTGCATTTTTATTAGGTGGAAATGACAAAGTAAGACAACAAGGTGATTTTGTATTTTATGGAAATTTAAGCCATGAAAGTGGTGCAGTAGTGCATCAAGGGGATAACCTGACAGGAGAAGGCGGGGGAGATGATGAGCAAATTATGATTGACCTTTCTAAAGTACCTGCGGATGTACAAAAAATTGCATTTACTGCAACGATTTATGAAGCAGAAGAAAGAAGACAAAATTTTGGACAAGTTTCTAATGCCTATATTAGAGTAATGGACAGCGTAAATAATAAAGAGCTAATCCGTTATGACTTGGGAGAAGATTTTTCCATTGAAACAGCAGTTGTTGTAGGAGAATTATATCGAAACGGTTCTGAATGGAAATTTAATGCCATTGGTAGCGGTTTTGAAGGTGGACTTGCTGCACTTTGTGGAAACTATGGTATTGCTGTAGCTTAAAAAAATAGAGGTGCAGAGTGAAATATTCTGCACCTTATTAAAGGGGAGAATGTTATGAAATATGAAATTTTACAAAAAGGTACATTTCCCATTGTAAAATATCAATTAGAAAATGGAGAACAAATCAAAGCAGAATCTGATGCTATGGTTGCAATGTCACCTACGGTTGAAGTAACAGGCGGAGTAGAAGGTGGATTTAAAAAAGGGTTAACACGAATGCTTTCTGGTGAAAAATTCTTTTTTCAATATCTTACAGCAAAAACAGGAGAAGGTGAGGTATTATTTGCACATGCCTTGCCTGGTGATATTTTTGCTGTAGAACTAGATGGCAGTTATGGATTAATTATACAAAAAAATGGTTTTTTAGCAGCGCAACAAAACATTGAAATTGATACGAAAGTACAAAATTTAATGAAAGGTCTTTTTTCAAAAGAAGGATTTTTTATTTTGAAAGCAAGAGGAAATGGTATTATTTTTTTAGGATGTTATGGTGCAATGCATAGTATTACCCTAGAAGAAGGACAAGAATTTATTATTGATAATGGACATTTGGTAGCATGGACAGAAAACATAGATTATAAAATTGAAAAAGCATCCAATGGTTGGATGCATAGTATTATGTCTGGGGAATGTCTGGTATGTCGTTTTAAAGGTCCTGGTACAATATGGATTCAAACAAGGAATCCAGGAGCTTTTTCTGGTTGGATTTCTTCTCTTGGTTTTTCAAAAGGATAATTGGTGACATACTCCCACCGCCTATGCTAACGCATAGAGGTGGGGGCTTCTCGTTCGATAGTACCAATGTACTAAGCATAAGCGAGCTAACCCCGTGTGTCCCACGGTTTTCACGAATTACTTTCCATTCGTACCTTGGACATTTTACGCACAGAAGGAAGCTTGGTTTTCGCATATTTGGTTTCTCTGTGCAACCCTATATATCCAGTTGTCAATGTACTTGTCAATATATTTATTATATTCTATTTATTTTTATAAGGCAACAAAAAATTTATATTTTTTATGCTGATAAGAAAAGACGCAATTCATCTCCCGCCTATAGAGGCGGAGAAATTTTTGCTAAATTTGGTTAAAATGCAAAAGAAGATACGGTTAGTATCTTCTTTTTTAAATAAAAAAAAGAACATCTATATAATGTTCTTAAGAGCGGAGAAGGAGGGATTTGAACCCTCGCGCCGCGCAAACGACCTATACCCTTAGCAGGGGCACCTCTTCAGCCACTTGAGTACTTCTCCAGAATTTTTAGCTTACTGCAAGTAATACTATAGCATATAATCAAAGGTTTGTCAAATACTTTTTTATTTATTTTAAAAAAAAATAGGGTATAAAAAATTTTTCAGCAACAATATCTTTTTTACAATACTGTTATAATCCTATCAAAATTGTCTATTTTCTTTTTGAAATTCGTTATTTTTCTCTATTTATATGTTTTTATTTCTCATGCAGTTTGTATAAAAATACAACTGATTTTTTATCAAAAAACGGAAAAATATTATAATAATTTACATTTTTTTGAAACCATCAAAAAAAATTGGTGAAAAAAAATATTATTTTTGGAAAATATATTGACAAATTTATAAAAATGTATTATATTGTTAAAAGTAAGACAAGCACAAAGATACTATGTACAGAAAGAACTTATGGAAAGATACTTTTTCTTTCCTAAAATCAATTTATTAATATATCGGGATATAGGAGGAATTTTATTATGAAAATTGCGTTTTTTGACACAAAACCTTATGACAAATTAACATTTGCCCCTCTTGCTGAAAAATTCGGCTACGAAATTACTTTCTTTGATGAAAGATTAACTCCTGAAACAGCAGCAAAAGCAAACGGCTTCGATGCTACTTGCAGTTTCGTAAATGATGATGTAAAAGCAGAAGCTGTTCAAACATTAAAAGATGGCGGCGTTAAAGTAATGCTTCTTAGATGTGCTGGCTTTGACAGTGTTGATTTGGATAAGGCAAAAGAATGTGGTATTCCTGTTTTAAGAGTACCAGCATATTCTCCAGATTCTGTTGCAGAACATGCTGCTGCTTTACTTCAAACAGTAAACAGAAAAACACATCTTGGTTTTAACAAAACAAGAAACTTCAATTTCAATATTGATGGTTTGATGGGTATCGCTTTAGTTGGTAAAACAGCAGGCGTTATCGGTACAGGTAAAATTGGTAAATGTTCCGTAAACATTTTAAGAGGTTTTGGTATGAAAGTTATTGCTTATGATGCTTTCCCAGACAAATCTAGTGACATTGAATATGTAGACTTAGACGAACTTTATGCAAGATCTGATGTAATTACATTACATTGCCCATTGTTCCCAGCTACAAAACATATGATTAACAAAGAATCTATTGCAAAAATGAAAGATGGCGTTTTATTGGTAAACTCCTCCAGAGGTGGCTTAATCAATACAGAAGATTTGTTAGAAGCTGTAAAAGCTGGTAAATTTAGAGGCGTAGGTCTTGACGTTTGTGAAAAAGAACATGAATATTTCTTTGAAGACAGAAGCAATATTACAGACAAAGACCCTGTATTAAATGAATTATTACAAGATGATAGAGTTGTTTTGACAGGTCATCAAGCATTCTTTACAGAAGAAGCTATGACAGCAATCGCTGAAGTTACATTGAACAACTTAAAAGCATTTATTGATGGTGCTGAATTGGTAAATGAAGTAAAATAAGATTTTTAGGAGGACAGAAAAAATTCTGTTCTCCATTTATTTTTATAAACTAATATTTTTAAGATTTTTTATAGTAATTTAGTATTTGTTCATATAAAAATCGTACTTCTTTTTCCTCTCCCCAAGATAAAGGGTCATCTGCATAACAAAATACTTCAAATGGTTGTTTATTTTGCATATCTCCTGGAAGACTTTCCCACAAAGAATACATTTTATTTGCAAATTTCTGAATATTTTGACATTGATAATAATATATTCTTAATTGCTCCATCAAAACTGTTCCCACTATATCATGACTTAAATCTTGATAATTGATATGTGTTCGAATAAAAATAATTGCTTTTTTTATATCTGTTTCCCATTCCAAGTATAAAAGCATTTCGTCAGACGGATTTTTTAAAAATAATTTATCCAATTCCTTTTGATATTGTTCTTCTGTTATAATATCCTCATAAAATAAAATGGCATATACCAATAATTCCTCCATTATTTTTCTCCTACCTACTTATTATAAAAAAATTTGATATTTCTTGTCTGTTTATGGTATATTATTTTCAAAACAAAAAAGGAGTGATAGAATGCAAGTAACTTATTTTCATCATAGTGGTTTTATGGTAGAAACAAAGCAACATTGCATGATTTTTGATTATTATACACAAAACGGAAAATATGACTTTTTAGACATTGCAAAATATCGTCATAAAAAAATATTTGTATTTGTTTCTCATTTTCATCAAGACCATTATGACAGGAAAATATTTGAATGGCAAGCAGTTGTACCAGAAATACAATATATTTTGTCAGATGATGTAACTCCGCCAAGATTTGTTCAAAATGTGCATAAAGTTCATTTTGATAAAAAATATGGAATTGATTCCATTTCTATAGAAACTTTTCATTCTACCGATGAAGGAGTTGCTTTTTTGGTAAATGTAGATAATAAAGTGATTTATCATGCAGGAGATTTAAATTGGTGGCATTGGAAAGGAGAAAGTGAGCAATTTAATAAAACGATTGCTGGAATGTATCAAAAAGAAATTAATAAAATGAAAAATAAAGTCATTGATGTTGCATTTCTTCCAGTAGACCCTCGCTTAGAAGAAAACGATATTCTTGCTTTGGACTATATGCTAAAAATAGTAAAGGTAAAACAAGTATTTCCGATGCATTTTTGGGAAAAATATAGCATTTATGAGGATATTCCAAACCAGTATAGAGAGATTGTTGTTCCCATTCACCATACAAATGAGCTGTTTTTGATAGAGGAGGATTATTAAAATGAGCGTCAAACTAATTGCATTAGATATGGATGGCACATTGCTAAACAGTAAAAGTGAATTATCAGAAGGAAATAAAAAGGCATTGGAAAAAGCAATGCAGGCTGGTATTTTAGTAGTGCCAGCAACAGGACGTGTTTATAGCACTTTGCCAGAAGCTGTTAAAAATTTGCCTGGTGTAAAATATGTTCTTTCTTCTAATGGTGCTGCTGTCTATCAGGTAGGGCAACAAAAACCTATTTATACAAATTTTATGACAGCGGAAAAAGCGATAAAAATACATAGAGCAATAGAAGATGTTCATTGTATCAAGGAATTTTATATCAATGGATATGGTTATTTTGAAAAAAAATTACTAGATTGCATAGATACATTTGATATTTTACCAGCTTTTCGTAAATTTTATGGTATTAAAAAATTAGCAGTAGACAATATTGAGGAATTTATTCAACAAAATGATGGGGTAGAAAAAATCAATTTGCCTTGGATTACTGCTGCATTAAGAACAGAATTATTAAAACGTCTTTCCACAGTGGAAGGACTTGCATTAACATCTTCTTTAGGAGAAAATATAGAAATCAATAATGAAGGAGCAAATAAAGGAGATGGCTTAAAAGGGCTTTGTCAAAAAATAGGTTTAGATATGTCAGAAGTAATGGCTTGTGGAGATGGCTGTAATGATTTGGAAATGATAGCGGAAGCAGGATATGGTATTGCCATGGCAAATGGTGATGAACAAGTAAAACAAAAAGCAAAATTTGTTACTCTTTCTAATGATGAAGATGGTGTTGCCTATGCCATTAAAAAATTTTGTTGTTTCTAATTGTCATAATATTATTTTCTTTCTATAAATATATATTAACGTGATATTTGTGGGGGAAAGGATATGTTTTGGATAAAAGAAGAAAAACAAACAATAAGAAAGTGTGTTTTATATCTCTGTGCTTTTTTGTGCTTATTGTGTATGACCAAAAAATTTCAGCCAGAAGCTGCAATGGTAGTAGCAGAAGGTTCGCAAAAGTGTTATGTTGCTATTGTCATTGATGATTTTGGATATGATGGAGAAGGGACAGATGATATGATAGCATTGGAGATTCCTTTTACAGCAGCGGTAATGCCTTTTTCTAATAAGTCTGTAGAAAATGTGGAAAAATTGCAGGCAGCCGGAAAAGAAATGATTGTACATATGCCAATGGAATCTTTAACAGGAAAAAAAGAATGGGTAGGCGATACAGGTGTTTTTACTTCTATGTCTGATGAAGAAATTACACAATGTGTAAAAGAAGCATTTTCTATTGTAAAAGGTGCTACAGGACTTAACAATCATATGGGTTCTGCAATTATGGAAAATGAAAGATGTTTTTCTGCCGTTATGAATGTAGTAGCAGAAAATGAACTTGTTTTTGTTGATAGTATGACAACAGAAAATTCAGTGGGGGATAGTGTTTGTCATAAAAAAGGAATTTCCATTTTAAAGAGAGATGTTTTTTTAGATAGTACAGATGATGTAAATGTTGTAAAAAATCAACTCATAAAAACAGCAAAAATTGCGCAACAAAAAGGATATGCACTTGGAATTGGTCATGTAGGGCCAGAAGGTGGTAATATTACAGTGCAGGCAATCAAAGAGTTAGCTCCTTTGCTGGAAAAACAAGGAATTGAATTTGTTACAGTAAGCCAATTAAAAGAAATTATTTCAAACTCTTGAAAACAAAATGCTTCCTTTCTAAACAGAAAGGAAGCATTCTAAAATATAAGCTGTAAAAAAGTTTTTATGGATTGGACTGATAAGGTTCGATTATAATTTTTTCAATCACAATATCTTCTACCGGCTTATCAGATGCATTTGTTTCAGATGTAGCAATCACATCTACTGTTTCTAAACCTTGATAAACTTGTCCAAAAATAGTGTATATACTTCCAGAAAATACAGATTCTAAATCAATAGAACCACCATTTTGCTCATAATATTCTAATGCGGTATTGGTAAATGCATTTTTCATTTCATTGATACTAATAAATTTTTCACCTAAATAAATGCCCATTTCATCTCCATCATTTTCTGTTGTTTTGGATTCTTTTAAAACTTGAATTAAATCCTGTGGAGCTTGCTTATTTTGCACAATAAAAAATTGACTACCATTTGTGTTAGGGCCTCTGTTTGCCATAGCAACTGCACCTCTAAAAAAGTATAACTCATTAGAAGGTTCATCTTCAAAATCTGTTCCCCAAATACTTTCTCCGCCAGTACCTGTTCCGGTAGGGTCGCCGCCTTGTATCATAAACTGATTGATAACCCTATGAAAAATTAAGCCATCATAATAGCCCTCTTTGGCATGTGTTTTAAAATTTTCAACTGCTTTTGGTGCTTGTTCTGTAAAAAATTGCATTCTAATTTCGCCTTTATTGGTTTGAATAATTGCAATTTCTTCTCCTTCTTTCGGTAATTGTGCTTGTAATAAAGCAGCATTTTCATCACGTGTTTGTGTTGACGTTTGTGTATTTTCCTTTGGTATATCTGTCTTTTCTTCTGCGGTTGTGTTTGTGGAACAGCCAACGGAAGAAAACATAAAGAATGTTAATAAAAAACAAGTGATTGCTTTTTTCATTTTTTTCTATCCTTCCTTTTCTGTATTGATGTTATTTTGTCATTGTAGTATACTTTCCAGGGCTTGTCAATGATAGAAAAAGAAAGGACAGGGCAACCACATAAAAAATATTGTATATAAAAAAAATTTAGAATCTGTTCCGTTTGCAAAAAGAAAGGTTTAGGGTCAAGCCCTTTTTAAAGGGCTTGCGAGAGTTTGAGAGCAGAGCTCTCAAGGTCTTACGCTTGCAAGCGTATTTTTGCAGAGGTGCAAAACGTCTGGTGGACGTTTGTCCTGCACCAACTGGAATGAATGGAAACCGAAGTTTTAAGATTTTAAAATTTTACAGGGTTCAAAGGAACCAATCGCATGACAAACGGAACAAACATCTGGACGTTCTTCATAGGTAGCACCACAAAACATACAACGGTAACCAGTTACTTCTTGTTTTTCTTCTACTTTTACAGGTTCTGTTGTTTTTCTATTTTTTTTCATCAAATGTAACATTGCTTCTAAAAATCTTCTTTCATGGTCATGTTCAATTTTGGCAATATTCTCAAAAAGTTTAGCTAATTCTGTCAATCCTTCTTGTTCTGCTGTTTTGGCAAAAGAAGGATACATATTTGTCCATTCTTCATTTTCTCCAGAAGCAGCATCTTTTAAATTGGATAAGCTGTCAGAAAGTTCCCCATATAAACTTGTGTATAATAATTTTGCATGTGTAGACTCATTTAATGCCATTTTTTCAAATAAGTCTGCAATTTCGTCATGTCCTTCTCTTTTTGCAACGGCAGCAAAAAAGGTATATTTGTTGCGTGCTAAAGATTCCCCCATCAGTGCTGCTTTTACATTTTTTTCAGATTGTGTGCCTTTTAATTCCATAATAATAAACTCCTTTTTATGATAATAAAAATTATTTAATAATTATTATCCAATATATCATAAATCTGGTAATATTTCAACCTTTATTTTGATTCATTTATCTTTTTTCTCATAGAGTTTAAAATTGCAATTAATGCAACACCAACATCAGCAAAAACTGCCATCCACATAGTGGCAATTCCAAACGCACCTAATGCAAGTACAATTGCTTTAATTCCTAAAGCAAAAACAATATTTTGATTTACAATGCGATTTGTATTTTTTGCAATAATAATACCTGTTTCTATTTTACGAATATCATCATTCATAATTACAACATCGGCTGCTTCAATGGCAGCATCTGAACCAATTCCACCCATTGCAACACCAATGTCTGCCCTTGCTAATACAGGTGCATCATTGATGCCATCTCCTACAAATATAACTTTATTTTCTTTATTTAAATATTTTTCCAATATTTCAACTTTATTTTGCGGTAAAAGCTCTGCATAACATTCCCCTAATGCTAATTCTTGGCTGATTTGATTTGCAGTTACTTGATTATCCCCTGTTAGCATAACCGTATTTTTAACACCAAGTGCTTTTAATTTTTGGATGGCTTCTTTGCTTCCTTCTTTTATGCTATCCGCAACAACAATGCTGCCCATAAAGATGCCATCTTGCGCCACATATACAATACTGCCGATTCCTGTATATTTTTTATAGGCAATGGAAAATTGTTTCATCAGTTTTTCATTACCAGCTAATACAGTTTTTCCATTGATATTACAACAAATGCCATGTCCACTAATTTCCTGATATTCTTGTACTTCTTCTGTCAAGCTACCATATGTTGTAGTATATTGTTCTGTAATAGAAAGTGCAATCGGGTGATTAGAATTTTTTTCTGCCTTTGCTGCAAGTTCTAATACTTCTTTTTCTGTACTATTTTCTGTAGTATTAATTTGTGTTACTTCAAAACTACCTTTTGTTAAAGTGCCTGTTTTATCAAAAATAACCGTATTAACATCTTTTAAAGCATCAATGTAGTTGCTGCCTTTTACCAAAATTCCCCTTTTAGAAGCCTCGCCAATTCCAGAAAAAAAACCTAATGGTACAGATAATACCAACGCACAAGGACAAGAGATTACAAGAAATATTAATGCTCTGGATAACCATATTTGAAAATCTCCAGTTAAGAGAGAAGGAATAATAGCCAGTAATGCTGCTGCACAAACAACAAATGGTGTATAAACTCTTGCAAATTTTGTAATAAATTGTTCTGTTTTTGATTTTTTGCTAGAAGCATTTTCTACCATTTCTAGTATTTTGACAACAGTGGATTCTCCAAACTCCTTGGTTACTTGTATTTTTAATAAGCCATTTTTATTTACGCTACCACTATACACACTTTCTCCTACTCCAACACTTACTGGTAAAGATTCTCCTGTTAATGCAGAAGTATCTAATTCTCCGTTGCCTTCTGCTACAATACCATCTAGTGGTATTTTTTCACCCGCCTTTACAACAATCATATCTCCTATAGAAACTTCTGTTGGCTCTACTTTTTTTGTTTGCTGCCCTACTACTAAATTTGCATAGTCTGCTCGAATATCCATAAGTCCTGTAATAGATTTTCTGGAGCGGTCAACGGCATAAGATTGAAATGTTTCACCAATTTGATAAAACATCATAACAAATACTGCTTCTGCTAATTCTCCTAAAAAGATAGCTCCAATGGTAGAAATAGACATTAAAAAGTTTTCGTCAAATATTTGCCCCTTTTTAATATTTTTTATTGCTCTCCATAAAACATCATAGCCAAATAAAAAATAAGAAATTAAAAATAAAACATTTATTTTTAAGAATACTCCTCCTAAAAAAAATACAAGACCTGTACCAAAACGTAATATGGTTTTTTGAAATCCCTTTTCAAATTCTGATGGCTCTACTTCTTTTATTTTTTGTTCCTCTTTTTCAGATAAGATAAAAACTTGTACATCAGGCTCATGACGGTGAGTAATTTCTGTAATTCTTTGTAATAAATCAGAAAGAGAAGCTTCTTGCTCTGCAATAACTTCCATTTCCTGTTTTAAAAGGTTTACACTAGCTTTTTTGACTTGTGGTAATGCATTGGTACCTTCTTCAATTTCTCCTGCGCAATGGGCACAATCTAAGCCTTTTAAAGCAATTTTAAAACTCTTTTTTTCAATAAAGACTTCTACATCGGGTTCATATTTGTGTACAATCTCTGTAATTTGGGAGAGCAATGAATCCTCAAAACAATTTTGGGTTTTTATTGCAGATAATTCTTGTTTGATTAAATTAATTTCTGGATTTTGTAATACTTGCAAT
The DNA here is from genome assembly GCA_910587195.1 of uncultured Clostridia bacterium. Taxonomy (GTDB): domain Bacteria; phylum Bacillota; class Clostridia; order Lachnospirales; family Anaerotignaceae; genus Coprocola. Next base: position 75,144 of record CAJUKL010000004.1, read on the forward strand.
TTTTTGACATCTGTAGTGATTTTTTCGGCACAATGGGGGCAGTCTAGCCCTTTTAATTTAATTTTAATAATATCTTGCATATTCCTATCCTCCTATTCAAATGTTTTTATGAATAACTATTCATATATATTATATTTTTTTAGGCTGTTTTTCACAGCCTTATTCTACATACCCTTTTTTATGACAAATATGACGCATTCCTTGCTCTAAAACTACTTTAATATGGTCATCATCTAAAGAATAAAATACAGTTTTTCCTTCTTTTCGATATTTTACTAAATCATTTTGACGCAATACCCGTAATTGATGTGATACTGCAGACTGATTCATATTTAATTTTTCAGCAATTTCTCCCACACACAATTCCTGCTCTAATAACAAGCGTAATAATTTAATCCGTGTGCTGTCGCCAAATACCTTAAAAAATTCCGCAACATCATGAATAAAATCATTTTGCAATTCTTCTATTTCATCACAACTTATTTTTTGTTGTTCCTTCATTTGATAGCTCCTATTCTTATTTTACTTTATATATGAATATATAATCATATTATAATATTTTAAAAGCATTTTGTCAATAAAATAATCGAGAAAAAATAATATTTTCCCAATAGTTTGTTAAAAAAGTAGTCTGTTATGAATCTAACAAAAGTCAGAAGTTTCTGGAGGAACTTTTTTCACTTGTGAAAAGTTCCTCCAGATCTACGCTTCGCTCCGGTCGGCTCTAAACGAACGTCCACCGGACATTTTGCAACCCAAACCCTTACAAGCTTTTTGAAAAAAGCTTGATCAAAAACTTTATCTTTTACACACGGTATAGATTCTCATTTTTAACTTCTGGTGACCCGTTGTCGTTCATCTACAACAA
>CAJUKL010000005.1 GCA_910587195.1 uncultured Clostridia bacterium
TTGTATAGATTTTATTTTTTAGTCACAAGTGTTACAAAAATGCTTGACCACTACAAGAGGCTAGCCTCTTTTCTTGTGTGTTTATTTTCTTTATTATAGCACCAACAGTATAAAAAAAGATAGCATGAAATCATTTTTTTTCATAAAATAAATCAGGTTTTCTTTCTAAATAATTGACCCAAAATTCCGTTAAAGTGTCTGCTATTTTCAAAAATCTATCTTTCCCACTTTCATTATAAAAATATACTGGTGGGTTATTTCCTTCATTTAGCAAAAACATACAAAAAGTACATCCTTGACTCATCCAAAAAACAAAATGATTGTCTGTTAAAGTAAGTTTTGATTTATTTTCCTCCAATACTTCTATCGCACCTTGCTTTAAAAGATAAATTTCATCTAAAAAGCAAGATTCTCCTCTCATATATTTTCCATCTGTTCCATTTCCCATAATACACATAAATTCTATATATGCTTTGGGCAAATTTCTATTTTGGGTTATAGATAATAAATCTTTGATTTGTTTTTCTGTAGCAGGTTTCATACATATCTTTCTTTTTTTTAGTTTTTCTACTAATTCATAAGTAAATTCCATTTTTTCATATCCTTTCTATTTGGGAGTGTTAATAACTATAAATTTTTTTATAGTATAAAGTAAATTTTTCTTTAAGAATAGCTTTTTTTAAAATGAGTATTTTAAAAAGAATTGGATAAACTTTAGCATGGGTGGTGAAAAAAGGTGATTGGATTGTTACAAGCAGCATCTGCACCAGCTGTAATTGCTGCTGTTTATATTTTTATACGTGATAAATATGAAAAAGAGCCTTATACTATGCTGTTTTTAGGATTATTATATGGTGTTTATAGTACATTTGTAATATGGGCGGTAGGTATGGCATTTGAAAGAGCTTTTCCTCATGTAGAAACTCCATTTGTTAATGCTTTTTTTAGTTCTGCGGGAATTGAGGAGGGGGTTAAATTTTTATTTTTATATTTTTTAGTGTTTAGAAATCCTAATTTTAATGAACCTTTTGATGGTATTGTATATGGTGTTTTTATAGCATTGGGGTTTGCCTGGCTAGAAAATATAATATATGTATTTCATAAGGAACTTGGCGGATATGAAACTGCATTAGCAAGAGCTATTTTTTCTGTTCCGGGACATGGCTTATTTGGCTTAGAAATGGGGTATTATTTAGCATTGGCAAAATATTATAAAAAAAGGATATATCTTCTAAAAACTTTTGCTGTTCCTTATTTATTGCATGGAATTTATAATTATATTTTATTTTTAAATAGAAAGCTATTATGGATTCCTTTTTTAGGTTTTGTATTATTTTTATGGATTCTTGGTTTTAAAAGGATAAAAATATTGTTGGAGCAGTCACCTTTTAAAAAAGAGTAAAATAATCTTAAATCTGACTTGAAAAACAATAAAATACCATGTATACTTAAATTAAAAATAGGGAGGTAGCATTTTGGTAGAGGCAGTGAGCTGTGGTGGTATTGTAATTTATCGATGGAAAATATTGCTTTTATATAAAAATCAAAATGGAAAATATTTAGGCTGGGTGTTGCCCAAAGGAACTGTTGAACCAGGAGAAACACACCGTCAAACAGCATTAAGAGAAGTTAAGGAAGAATCTGGTGCATTAGGCAACATCATTAAATATGTGGGAAAAACACAATATAATTTCAAAGGAAATGAAGATTTTGTAAATAAAACAGTACATTGGTATTTGATGACAACAAATTCTTTTTATTGTAAACCACAAAGTGAAGAATATTTTGCAGATGCTGGTTTTTATAAATTTCATGAGGCATATCATTTATTGAAATTTAATGATGAAAGACAAATATTAAAAAAGGCATACTTTGAGTATACAGAATTAAAAAAGAATAAAGAGTTTATCAGAAAAAAGATGTTAAGAGGATACAGGTAGGATTACTTATAACAGAAAAATATCCTATATTGGATAACTTATCTGTTAAAAATAAAAAAGAAAGAGGGAATCATAATGAAAAAATATTTGGAAAACAACACTTCTCTGGAGGATATAAAGGAAGCTATTCGAGGTATCCAGAAAAGAGAGGACAAAAGAGGGCTATATATTTTTATTGCTATTGTAACAGCAATCTTAGTAGCCACATTGATTGTAGTGGTATATCTACTTAAAAATAAAATGAATGAGGATGAATTTGACGAAGATTGGGATACAGATTGGGATGATTTGGAAGAAGATGATTGTTGCTGTACAGATAAAGATGTAGATACTTCTGTAAAAGTGGAAAAACTTTAATTAAATTATAAAACAGGCATTTGCCTGTTTTTTATTTTCATAAATTAGTTACAATAAATAATATAAATAATAATTGTAGAAAACATTATTTACATCAAAAAACAAAACAATCCAACAAAAAAAACATCCTCTCCATCAACCCAAATAAACAAAACAAATAAAAATACTCCCTCCAAAATAATTTAAAAAATTATTTCAAAAGAAGTAAAAATATTTACATAATATAATTTTTTTGTCTATCTAATAATTGCACAAAATGCCCAGTTGCTGGAACTTGTTCCGTTCTATAATATTCCACATCATCCGAAAGAAACATTTCTTTTTTAAAAACAGCTGTAACACAACTATCTTTCTTTAAGCGATACACCTGCACACCACTTGCATTTTTTGAAGCCGTCAAAGGGAGTAGGGAAGTATGAAATAATAACGCTTTATCTATGTTACGAAGCAAGACAAAATCCGCATCTTCTTCTAACTTTTCCATAAAAACTATATCTGCTTTATTAGAATAAGCATTGATAATTTTCTTTCGATTTGTTTTTGTTGCATAACTACTTAACTGTACTTTTGCAACTTTTCCATTATCAAAGAAAAAAACCATAAAACCACTATAATCATATGTTGTTGTCATATATATAATTTTCTCATCCTGTTCCATACCCAAAAGATTAAATAAATATTCTCCAAAAGAACTTGCTTTTGTATCTACAATGTCATTTGCTTTTAGCTTATATAAATTTTGTTTATTAGAAAACAATAAAATATCTGCCTTATTTGTTGTTTCAATTTCAAAGGTAATTTTATCATCCTCTTTTAATTTTTGTTCTCCAGCAGAACGCAAAGATACCAAAGATATTTTTTTAAAATAATTTTGTTCTGTCAAAAAAAGACGAATACCATAATCTTCAATCAATTCCTGCTCCGGAATTTCTTCCATTTCTTGTTCCATAATAATTTCCGTTTTTCGGTCTTTACCATATTTTTTAGAAACTTGTTTTAATTGAGCAGCAATCATCATTTTAATCTTTTTTTCATCAGATAAAGTTTCTTTTAAAGATTCTATTTCTTCTTTTAAGGTATCTAATTCTTCAATTCTTTTTAAAATATATTCTTTATTGATATTTCGCAATTTTATTTCTGCAATATATTCTCCTTGCTTTTCATCAATAGAAAATCCTGCCATCAAATTTGGAATTACCATTTCTTCTTTTTCTGTATGGCGGATAATGGAAATTGCTTTATCAATGCCAGCTAATATTTTAGAAAGTCCTATTAAAAGATGGTATTTTTCCGACTTTTTTGCAATATCAAATTCTAGCTGATGTTTTATGGAGTTAATACGGAATGCTATCCAATGGTTTAAAATAGAACGAACTCCTAATGTCATAGGTTTACTATCTATCAACAAATTAAAATTGCAATTAAAAGTATCGGAAAGGGGAGTCATTTGATAAAGACGATGCATAAGTAAATCCGCTTTTGTATTTCTTTTAACATCAATTGCAATTTTTAAACCGTTTAAATCTGTTTCATCACGTACATCTGTAATATCTTTAATTTTTCCAGACTTCACAAGTACAAAAATTTTATCCATAATAGATTCTATATTTGTTGTATAAGGAATTTCATAAATTTCTATACAATTACTTTTTTCATCATAACGATATTTTGCACGTACTTTAACATTTCCACGCCCTGTTTCATAAATACGCTTTAATTCATTTTCATTGTATATCAGTTGACCACCAGTTGAAAAATCAGGAGCCTGCAAGGTCTGTAAAATATCTGCATTTTCATTTTTTAAAAGTTGTATTGTTGTTTTACAAACTTCTTTTAAATTAAAGCTACAAATAGAGCTTGCCATACCAACTGCAATTCCTAAATTAGGATTTACTAAAATATTGGGAAATGTTGTAGGCAATAAAAGAGGTTCTTTCATAGAACCATCATAATTATCTACAAATGTAACTGTATTTTTATCAATATCTGCAAAAATTTCCTGACAAATTGCCGCAAGTTTTACTTCTGTATAACGTGGGGCAGCGTATGCCATATCTCGAGAATATTGTTTTCCAAAATTTCCTTTAGAGTCAACAAAGGGAAGTAATAAAGCACCGTTTCCTTCTGTTAAGCGGACAAGTGTTTCATAAATAGCACTATCTCCATGTGGATTTAATTTCATAGTTTGCCCTACCACATTAGAAGATTTTGTTCTATCTCCTTTTAACAAATTCATTTTAAACATAGTATATAATAGTTTCCGATGAGAAGGTTTAAAACCATCTATTTCTGGAATAGCACGAGAAACAATTACACTCATAGCATAGGGCATATAATTCCATTCTAGGGTATCTGTTATTTTTTGTTCCTCTATATAGTATTCCTTTGGTACTTCTATTGTTTTTTGCTTTTTGGACATTAGAATTTCACTCCTTTCAAAATAAAATTTAACTCAAGTCGCTTAAGTCTAAATAGCGATAACCTTCTGTTTCTATAAATTCTTTTCTTCCTTTTAAATTTTCACCTAAAAGTAATTCAAATTTTTGTTGTGTTTTTTCTGCCCCATCTTCAGAAACAAGTATCAATCTTCTGGTTTCGGGATTCATGGTTGTTTCCCACATCATTTCAGGCTGATTTTCTCCCAATCCTTTGGAACGATTGATTTTATACTTTTTATTTTTTAATTTTGCTGTAATACTATTTTTTTCACTGTCTGAATAAGCAAAATAAGTATCTTTTCCGCAGGTGATTTCATAAAGAGGGGATTCTGCAATAAACACCTTTTTTTCCTTAATCAAAGTAGGCACAAGACGATACAGCATTGTTAATATTAATGTTCTAATTTGAAAACCATCTACATCTGCATCTGTGCAGATAATAATTTTGTTCCAGCGCAGTTGTTCTAAATCAAAAGAGTTAATATTGCTATGCTTTGATTTCATTTCAACACCACAGCCTAGCACTTTTAATATGTCTGTAATAATATCATTATTAAAAATTTTATTGTAATCTGCCTTTAAACAATTTAATATTTTTCCTCGAATCGGAATAATTGCTTGAAATTCTGCATCTCTGCCCAATTTACAAGCACCTAATGCAGAATCACCTTCTACAATATAAATTTCTCGCTTTGTAATGTCTTTGGAACGACAATTCACAAATTTTTCTACACGGTTATTCATATCAATATTTCCGGTTAGTTTTTTTCGGATATTAACACGTGTTTTTTCTGCTGTTTCACGACTCCTTTTATTTGCCAAAATTTGCGCTGCAATTTTATCAGCTTCTACTTTGTTTTCTATAAAATAAATTTCAAGTTGATGACGGAGATACTCTGTAATGGCATCTTGTATAAATTTATTGGTAATTGATTTTTTTGTTTGATTTTCATAACTGGTAACCGTAGAAAAAGAATTGATAACTAATATCAAACTATCTTCTATATCACTAAATGTTATTTTCTTTTCTTCTTTTTTATAAAGTGCATTTGCTTTTAAATACTTATCAATGGCAAATACAAAAGCATTTTTTACTGCTTTATCCGGAGAGCCACCATATTCCAAAAAACTGGAATTGTGATAATATTCTAATAAATTGACTTCATTGTTAAAGCAAAATGCTACTTGAAATTTTAGTTTATATTCCGGTTTATCCTCTCTATCACGTCCTTTTGTTTCCTGTTCATAATATTGTACTTCTGTAAATCCTTTTCCTGCATTTAATTCTTGTAAATAATCTTGAATACCATTGTTATAAACATAAGTAAAAGAACTGTCTGTTTCTTCATCATACAAAATAAAGGTTAAACCTGCATTGACAATAGCTTGTTTTTTCAAAATATCCTGAAAAAAGGAAAGAGAAACATCAATATTTGTAAAAACATCTTTATCTGGAAGCCACTTGATTTCTGTACCTGTTACATCATTTGTTGGTTCTTTTTTTAAACCACCAATATTTTCTCCTTTTTCAAAATGAAGTGTATAACAATATCCATCTCTATGGATTACTGTATCCATATAAGCAGAAGAATATTGTGTGGCACAGGTACCCAAACCATTTAAGCCTAAGCTAAATTCGTAATTTTCACCAGAATTATTTTGATATTTTCCACCAGCATACAATTCACAAAATACAAGTTCCCAATTATACCTTCCTTCTTTTGAGTTAAAATCTACAGGGATACCACGTCCATAATCTTTAACAGAAACAGAATGGTCTTGATAACGCTTTACCTCAATTAAAGAGCCAAAACCTTCCCTTGCCTCATCAATAGAATTGGAAAGGATTTCAAAAATAGAATGTTGACAGCCTTCCAAACCATCGGAGCCAAAAATAACACTAGGACGCAATCGCACTCTATCTGCGCCTTTTAAAGATGTAATACTTTCATTATTATAATTTGTTTGATTTTCATTCATAATTCATAACCTCAATTTTTCAGAACGGTTGTTCTGTATTACTATATAATTTATATGACAGAAAGAAAAGTGTCAAGTAAAAAATAGATACAAAAAAAGCCATTGATTTCTCAACAGCCACACAAACAGAACGGAGAAAGAGGGATTCGAACCCTCGGAGGTTTTCACCTCAACAGTTTTCGAGACTGTCACCTTAAACCACTCGGACATTTCTCCTTGCTTTCCAACAGAGGTAATTATACCAATAGTCATTTAAAAAAGCAACTATTTTTTATGGATTTCTTGATAAAAATTCTTTTCTAATATTAATAGATACGTTTTGATATTGCAATTCAGAAATCGTTGTATTATAATGTTTTTTGGAAGAATGCAGTTATGCTTTGGAGATGATTGTAAAATAAGGAATGTATTATCTTTAGATAATGGTTACATATTTTACATTTTTATTACAAATGATATCCATTGATTGATAAAAATACTATATTACTCCGAAAAATATAAAATTTAAATGCTAAAGGAGGCTTATATATGTATTGTTCTAATTGTGGAAAAGAGGGCAACGGAAAATATTGTGCAGAGTGTGGTGGGCTTCTTGTAGAGGGAGAGCAAGAAACACAAGAAAAAAAGCAATATATTGAACCACCACGCAAACCCCTTGAAACAGATATATCAGAATATGTTAATGGTCATTCCATTAACATGACAGAAATTATGGAACATTACGAAAAAAATAAAGAGTACGGCATTGAGGTACTTGCTTACTACTCTGATATTAGTTTGCAAGAAGCAGAAAGATATATTAACAATAAATTAAATAAAGACAAAAAAACAAAAAGGTCATTCTTTAGAAGTTTAAAAATTAGATTTCTAGGAAGTAAAAAAGAAAATTCTGAAAAGCCTGTTGTAAATAGCCTTTTTAATTTTCATCAACCAAAACCACGTGTAAAAACAGATTTTTTGGAAATAGATGATAAAAACAATGTAACCTTTCGTGGCTTTGATATGATGTTTAAAGGTACATTAGTCAAAAAATCAAATAATAGTAAATATGTAATTGCTTTTGGTTCTTATGGTAAAAAGGTAAAAGTGGAATGCTATGTTTTTTTTAATAGAGAACGTCCTTTGCATAAATTATTTATTACTGTTCCCTTTAAAGAGGCATATGTAACAAATACAGGTGCATTTTCTCTTTTAACATCAGAGGGACATTTTTATTTATATGATGTTGCACAAAAAGAACCATTTTTAACAGAAATAAAAGAGGAAGAAATTCAAATTATTACCCATTATTTTTGTGAGCCTCTTGTTATATTACTTTATAAGAAAGAAGGAAAATATTTTCTTTTTATTTATAACACACAAAAAGGAAATACCATTTATAAAAAATACTTTGACATGGATTCCGAACAAATTTTAAAAAGTACCATTAAGGTAGAAAATAGTATTATTTCTTTGGAATTTCCTTGTGGTCTATCTTTACGATATGATTTTAGAGGAAACGCTGTAGATATGCAAGATGAAAAAAATACCTTAAATCGTTTATATTATCCTGTTGCATATATCAACAATGCGATTGACAAAATAGAATTATTAAGACAAGATAATGCACTTTTAGAAACAAGAATGCGTGAAATTAGAGCTTTATTTGAACTTGCAATCGAAAAAGTAGGAGATATGTATTGGTGCTATGATAATTATGCTTGTTTTGAAGCAGAATTTGGAGATATTGCTTTAGCAAAAAAATATCTAACAAAAGCAGAAAATAGTCAAAATAGTAGAAATGCTGACCTCTATAAAGTCTGTGCAAACTTTGCTTTAAAAAGAGAAATGAAGGATTATGCATTAGAATTTTTTGAAAAAGCAATTCATTTTAAGGTAGACAACAAAACAATCGAATCTTATAATACTTTAAAACAAGAACTAGAAGAAGCAAAGAAAAAGCAATCGAAAAAACGAACTTTATTTAAAAAAGAAACCGAGGAAAACAAAGAGGAAAATAAAGAAAAAGAAAAAACAGAAAAAGAAATTATTTCTGAAAAAAAAGAGGAGCCAAAGAAAAATACAAAGAAAAAATCTCCTTCTCCTATGGAAGCTTTTTTACCAGATGATGTATTAGAAGAAATGAATGCAGAAGAACAACAACAGGAATCTATACCAATATCAGAAGAACCAAAAGAAGAAGAATCTGACTTTGAAAAAAGAAGAAAAGCAAGAGAAGAAATGCGTTCCAGACATAGAAGAAGAAGGACAGAAAACACAGAGGAGTAAAAAAATGGAAAGTGGATTATTAGAGCGTATTAATGCTCTCGCAAAAAAACAAAAAACAGAAGGTTTAACAGAACAGGAAATACAAGAAAGAGATGCTCTAAGAAAAGAATATTTAAAACAATTTCGAGCAGGCATGACAAATATTTTAGAAAACACTTATTTACAAAAAGAAGATGGTACAGTGGAAAAATTACACAAAAAATAAAGCCCCTTATAAAAGGGGCAAGTTTTGTTTTACATTAGCAGATTACTGTTCTGAAATTACTTTTGCTAAAGAACGCAAATCAGACTCTGTTTGTAAATGAGAACCTTTTTCTTTAATTTCTAATTTAGAATGGAGAGATAAATTATTATAGAATTTTTGTGCTGACTCACAGTTTAACAACAAATCAGCTAAATTTCTGTATGTGTTATGCATATGAATTTCCTCCTTGTCGTTTCGGTTGTGATGCATGAGTGTGTTATTATATTGGCTTTCTGTGTCAGACAATTTTGTTGTCTAAGGATAGAATGTGCAAAAATCATTTTTTTATACAATATTTTTTAAGGAGAATTACTTTTATGCTGGAACAATATAAAACAGTGCTGGAACAAGGACAGCAAGAAATTGTAGAAAAAAAATCTCGTTTTATTGCAACAGTGCGTCCCGTCAAAACAGAAGAAGAAGCAAAATCCTTTATTGAAGAAATAAAAAAAATATACTGGAATGCAACACATAATGTATTTGCGTATCAAATTGGCGAAAGAAACGAAATACAACGCTTTAGTGATGATGGAGAACCACAAGGCACAGCAGGTATGCCAGTATTAGATGTCTTACAAAGGGAGGACATTAAAAATACAGCAATTGTTGTTACAAGATATTTTGGTGGTACACTTTTAGGAACAGGTGGATTAGTTCGAGCCTATGGAAAATCTGCAAAAGAAGGTCTTTTAAAGGCAGGAATTGCAGAAGTTATTTTATATAAAAAATTTCAAATTACCGTTTCTTATACAGATTCTGGAAAAGTACAGTATGAAATACTGCAAAATGGATATGAATTATATGACACTCTCTATACAGAAAATGTAACCTATATTGTACTTGTAAAGTTTGGACAAGGAGATATTTTTTTAAATAAAATGATAGAAATTACTGGAAACCGTGCAGAAATAAAAGAGGATACTCCCTTTTATGGTGCATGGATAAATGGAAAATTAAATTGTATTTAACTGTAAAACCACAGATAAATAGAAAAAAGAGAATTTTAAGGAGGATTTTTATGTCAGGACATTCCAAATTTGCAAACATCAAGCACAAAAAAGAAAAAAATGATGCAAAAAAAGGAAAAATTTTTACAATGTTAGGAAGGGAAATTGCAGTAGCTGTCAAAGCTGGTGGTCCAGACCCTGCTAATAATGGAAAATTGCGTGATGTAATTGCAAAAGCAAAATCAAACAATATGCCAAACGACACCATTGATAGAAGTATTAAAAAAGCTGCTGGCGGCGGCGATGATGTAAACTATGAAACGGTTGTATATGAGGGATATGGTCCAAATGGTGTTGCAATTATTGTAGAAGTATTAACAGACAACAGAAACAGAGCAGCAGCAAATGTTAGAAACGCTTTTACAAAAGGCGGTGGAAATATGGGAACAAGTGGTTGTGTATCCTTTATGTTTGATGAAAAAGGTTTAATTGTAGTAGATAAAGAAGAAGTTGAAATAGAGGAAGAAGAACTGATGTTAACAGCTATTGATGCTGGTGCAGAAGATGTTGCTTCCGAAGAAGATAGCTATGAAATTACAACTGCTCCAGATGATTTTTCTTCTGTTAGAGAAGCATTAGAGCAAGCTGGTATTCCTATGGTAAGTGCAGAGGTAACAATGATTCCACAAACTTATACAGAATTAAATAATGAAGAAGAAATTAAAAAAATGAATAAAATTCTTGACTTACTAGAGGATGATGATGACGTACAAAATGTCTATCATAACTGGGACGAATAAAATTAAAACTCCCCTTATTTTTTATAATAAGAGGAGTTTTTTATTATTTTACAATATTTTCACAAAATCTCATTAAAATAGAAGAAACTTGTGCACGGGTTGCACTACCTTTTGGAACTAATGTTGTATTTGTTATACCACTTATCAAGCCTGTTCCATTTGCCCATTGTATTGCTGTTATAGCATAAGAACTAATTTCTTCTACATCTACATAATTGGAAAGATTGTTTGTATAACTTGTATTATAATTTTTGTATTGTGCATAACGGTATAAAATAGATGCCATTTGTTCGCGTGTAATTGTGTCATTTGGACCAAAATTTCCGTTACCATAACCAGATACAATACCATTTGCAGAAGCCCATGCAACTGCTTCTGTATAATATTGATTTTGTTCTATATCTGTAAAATTAGAAACAGGTGCAGTAGGTTTCCCATCCAAACGATGTAATATGGTTACTATCATACCACGAGTTGTTGTCGTATCAGGACTAAACATTGTGGTACTCGTTCCTGCCATCATGCTTTGTTCATACACATATTTTACACAAGAATAATACCAATCACTTTCTTTTACATCTATAAACGGCAAAATGATATTTTCATTTGTATCTGGAGTGGATGGTGGTATTATTACAGATATAGCTTTAAATTCTACCTTTACAGTAACATTAGAAGAAGGCATTGTAAAAGTATATTGCTTGTCTTTTGGTGTCAAATCTATTTTTTTATTCTCTTTATCTATTACTGTAATAGAATCTAATGCATAACCCACTTGTGGTGCAGGTGTAATTGCTATAGTTTGTCCTTTATAAGCAGAAAAAGCACTTAATTTTACAGAACCATTTTCTGTATCTTCTACATCAATTTTATAACTTGAAGAACGATTGCTACTGCTTGAACTGCTAGATGAACTACTAGAATGAGAAGTAGAACTTCCTGGAATATAAACTGAATCATATTCTGTTTTGTTTAAATCCTCATCAAGCAGCTTTAAATCAAATGCAGATTGAATTGTAAAAGAAGAATCAGAAGAAATTTCTCCTAATTTTATAAAAGATTCCTCTGGGTTTAAAGGAGTATCTTTAGAAACAATATACAAAGTAACATCTAAGCCATCATTGCTATAGGTGGTATATGCGCCATCTATGGTTGTACTATAATCTTTTTTATCCTTTGTGCTTGTTGTCAACGTAATTTCTATTCCATAACAATTTTCAGGAATATGATTTAATATCAGCGTTTTACTATTATTTTTAGAATCTATTTCTAAAGAAGGATTTTCTGCGCCAAAAACATTACTTGTTAAAAACAATATACATAGTAAGGTTGCCGGCAAAAATAAAAAATTCTTTTTTTTCATAACCTTTTCCTTTCTTCATGAATACCCCTCCCTTATGTAGGGGAGGGGAGTATTATTAAGTTTCTTCTGTTTGTTGCTAGTCATTTTCTATTTTGTCATTTTCCGATTTTTCTTTTGTTATATCATTTTCTATTTCTTCTTGTTCTTGTACATCATTTTTCACATTATTTTCTATTTCTTCTGTTTCCTCTTGATTATCAATTTTCTTCTTCCTCTATATAAGGTGTGGTGGAAGGAACATCTAATTGATAAGATGCTACAGTTGACGTCAATTCAATCGTAGGAATATTTTCTTTTAATTTTTCAATTTTTTGTTCTACATCTGTAGGAGCTTCTTCTTCATGGTCACTTGCAACTTTGCCATCAACAGGAAAACTAATCCAAATAGTTTCACTTGTCAGACGTTTTGAAGTAGCATTTTCTGGGTCATCTGTCCGATACATTACAGCACGCATTTCTACTGGTAAATCATCACCAAGTTCTGCTATTTCTGTTTCTAAATCAGGAACAAATAAGAAAAATCCATCACTTGTATCACTAACTGCACCATCTTCTGGAATTTCACTAAAAAGTAAAGAATATCCGTTTATAGGGTGTTCTACTTGTGTACTTTCTTCTTCTGCTATTGGAGAAGTAGTATTATATCGACCTTCTATTTGTATTATGTTATATCCAGGATTTCCACGATAAGTACCTACAATAACTACTGTTCCAGCTGGAATAGATTCTGTATCACTATATGGATAATCCTCTTTTAACTTACCTACACTTACATTATTTGCTATAACAGAACTATCTCCATTTCCATAAAAATCAACACGGTCACCAGGATAATCTAACAGTTCGACTGTTCCTGTATAATTTTGTATTTCCATTACTGCTACATCATAAGTCCAAATACGGGTATCCTCAGATGGTGCTCCTGGTTTATTGAAATACAAAGGTTCTTCTGCATTAAAACTACTATTTTCTTTTACAGTTATCCAATCAGAATTCTTTGAATTTTTTACTCGAATTGTAGCAGTGCCATTTGTACTAGCCTTAATTCCAGTAACCGGAACAACAGCATCTCCATTCATTGTAATTACTATTTTTCCATCTTCCGTTGAAGTTGTATACAAATTAGGTGAAATTGTTGTATCATAAGCAATTCTAATTTCTGCTGCTGTTGTTTTTTCACCCATATTACCCAATTTATCTACTGGAATAATAGCATAGGTATAAGTTAAATTATTTGCTGCACCTAAATTATCTATATAAGTATTTTCTGTTGTAAATCCGATTGGCACACCATTTCTAATAATTTCATGTCCCAACAAATTTTCAGAACCACTATTTGTAATTGTTAATGTTACTTCACTTCCATTTATAGAAGTAGTAAGCGTGGAAGTTCCCGGATTTGCAGTTGCACCTTCCAATCGAAGCTTATATGATTCATCATTTAAGTACCATATTGCACGATTTTCTTTTTCACCATTTAATGTTACTTTCATTCCCCAACGATTGAAAAATTCTGTTAAATCTTTTCCTGTAACTTCTGCTGCAATTTTTGCGACTTTTTCATCATAAGTACCACTATAGCTTCCAGATTTCCATTTTTTGAAAAACTCATTATAAAAACCAAGTGGATTATCTGCATTATCATAAGCTAAATGTAATTGCCAATACATACCAAGTTGTGTAAATACATCACCTGCGGCACCTGGACGACCTAAAGCGACTTTTTTATAAATGGACTGCCATTTATTACTTTTTGTCAATCTTGTATCTGTTATCATATCAGAACCGTTCCATGCTTGAATTGCAATAGAATAAATATTATTTGTAATTTCTGCTTTTCCTAATTTATCCATGTTATGACCAATTTCATGTGCAATTCCCCAACCAAATGTATTTAACACACCAGATGAAGTAGGTTTTCCACAAACAAGTGCCGAAGCAGAACCATATTCAATACCTACATGATTTCCAGCAGCATACATAAATGCACCTGCAAACATTCGCATATAACGAATATTTTGACGGGTTGTCATTGGATATTGATAAGTATCTAAAGAAGCATCTGCCGGAATAATACCTTGCACTTTATTTGCTATGAAAAGCGTTTCTTCCCATGCAAGTATATTTTGATACATTGTTTCTACCATATCATTATTAATTCCTTTCAATCCTGCCAAAATTTGGTCAGCAGGGAGAGAAAGAAGAACGCTTGGCGTAGAAAGTTCTGTTGCATTTTTAATATCTGTTTTTGAACTACCATATTTTACAACATGTGCTTGCAATTCTTCTATATAAGTTTGAATTTTAGCACGTCTATCCATTTCTGTCATACGATACCAATCAGATAATTCTAACACTGGTATTTTAAATGCTTTTTCATTTTCACGAATATGAATCTTAATTTTTCCTGGATTGCTTCCACCATAGGTAAGATAAAGCATACCACCTCGTGTATCTGCAAGACTTCCTATTTTAGGAATAGAAATATAATTTCGTCCGTTTTGTAAGGTAATTGCTTGTCCACTCCAAATTCCAGATTCTCCATAATATTGTGTTGGAACAACAGAAACTGTTTCTCCTTCCGGAATTTCTGCATAAATCGCTACTTTTGAGTTTGCTAATGCAGAAATACCAATAGGTTGTAAAGCACTAGCTGTCTGTCCATATGTGCTATCCAAGGCACCACTACGACTTTGGAAATCATTTTTAATAATACTTGCCGTATTTTCACTATTATTTAAAAGTGTTTGTGCTAATGCCAATTCATCTTGTAACAAATTAACATCTAAATAAAAATCACCCATATGCTCTAATTGGTCTGATAACTGCTGAATACTTTGTTGTGTTACAGTAGGTTTTAAAGCAGTAAAGGCATTGTCTTCAAATAAGTTAGCAATTCCACTGGAAATTTTTTCACTATTATAAAATGCAATTTCTGAAATACTAACACGAGAACCGCCAGCTACTTGTCCTAAAGCAATAGTAACACTTTCAACATTTTCTACTTCTGGAAACGTAACTATCATATAATTATCTTCTGTTAAAGGTAAATGTCCTGTTGCAAAAGAATGTTTTGTTTCACTTCCTGTTGTATCTCTTATTGTTACAGTATAGTTGGCAATACTAGTATAATGATTTGTTGTTTTATTCAAATAAGGAGCAAATAATAAATAATTCATATCATGAGGTTCTTTAAAAGTAAAAGTAATACCAGCATTTAAAAACCAATCTCTTGCGACCCAATAAGTATTTGCATCACCATCTATAAAATGGTCTGTTATAAAATCTGGACAAAATGATTTATCGAAATTAGTAGGGTCTGCCATTGTAATGTTAGTAATTTCACCGTTATCAATTCTTCCTTCTGTTGGGAAATTAGGTTGCTCCATTTCTTCCGATTCTGGTGTACCGAGCGCAACAGAAGAATAAGGTCCTACACCCATGCTATTTCCTGCTTTTATAGTAACTTCATAGCTTACATTATTAACAAGACCTGTAATAATTATATTTGTAGCTTCTGTATCACCACCGAATTGTATCCACTCTGCATCACCCTGTTTACGATAGAATACTTGATAATAAGCTGCATCTTTTGTTTTTCCCCAGTTAACTCGCAATGATTGATGTGCTGGCGCAACGCTAATATTAGATGGCGCACCTGGAACACTTCCTGCTTCTGGTGTTGCAGAAATAATATCAGATGGAGTACCACGCCAATCACCATTTATCGCTGTTATTTGAAAATAATATTTCGTAAGATTTTTAAGACCATCTACAACTATAGTATTTGTATTACTTGTAACGCTTTGACTTAAATCTGTTTCTTTTGTGCCATATTGTACAATATAACCTGTTACATTGCTTACTGCATTCCATTTTAAACTAATAGATTTGTCACTTGGTGTTGCTACAATTCCTTTCACTTTGCTATCTACATTTTGTGCATCATCTAAAATAACATCTTTTAAAAATTGAATTTGTGTTAAAGTAACATACTGTGGTTTACCATCTTGACCAATTACTTTTTTAACTTTAATAGTCACTTTTTTAACAGCAACTTTTTTACCTAAATCAATGGTAACTGTACTTTTATCTGCAGCACGACCAATAGCATAAAATCCTTGTGGTGCTTGCGTGTCAAATTCATATTCTTCCACATTGCCATTCTCTAATTCTAATATTGCTGTACCTGCAACAAGTGCTCCTGTGCCAACAGGACTTGTTAATACAATTTGGCTCATTTCTATACTAGATTGATTAAAAACAATGGGGATTAAAATATCATCTCCCTCTGTTTTGGAAAATGTAATCTCATTTCTTCCATTAAATAGATTTTCAATTTGCCCTTCAATATTTAATTTTTCTGTTTCGAGGGAAGCACTTACAATAGCAGCTCCTTCATATTGATTGGCATTTCCACCAACGTCCATTGTGCGATTTATATAAGCAAGGTCTGAAATATCTACTATACTATCCCCATTCAAATCATAGGTAATAGAATCATTTTTTTGTCCTAATTCTTTTATAAGCGTTTCTCTGTCAGAAATATTAACAACACCATCATTGTTTATATCTCCTAAAGAGAATGTACCATTTGAAGTGCTAACAATAATATGCAAAGAATAATCATTTAACTGAATATTTTCCCGAAATGGAACACAACCCTCTCCAGTTAATTCTATGGTATAAGCTCCTGTTTCTAAATCAGAAATAACAATCGTATAAGAACCAACTATAGACTCGTTTGTTATTTCCACTCCATTTTTATTTTTTGCTGTTACTTCTGTCATTACATTTTGAAAGCCTGTTCCCGTTTTTTCTCCTGTATTTAACGAAAATATTGCATTTTCTGCCCCTTTTGTTAGTTTAAGTTTAATATCCCTTTTTTTAATATTGTCTAATGATTGCGGTAAAGCAAAATCAACTGTTAAAGTAATAGAGGCACTGCTTTGTATGATAGAAGTATTTGTAGCGGCAACTGTAATAATAGGAAAATAACTTCCATATGCAGAACAGACCAATAAAAAACTTAACATTACTGCTAGAAATCGTTTAAAACGTTCCATTTTATTCCTCCTTTATCTTTTTTATTAAAAAATATTTCCATTAATAAAAATATAAAAAAATTAAAAAAGAAAAAATTTACAGGAGAAAAAAGAAATATCCACTTTTAAAAAGTAAGTGGGCTTAGGCAGAGTCTAAGTCCACAATTTCTTTTAATACTATTTTCTTAATCAATCAAATCATATTAAAATAATGGAAATCCATTCCTATGTATTATAAAAAATAGAAGGAAAAGTGTCAATGCCTGTCAGAATAATAATTTTTTGTATTGACGAATGTGGAATAATTGTAATCCCATCGTAATATAATAAAAGTGACATAAAATTTAGGGAGAAATCAATCATGCCAAGCCAAGAAAACGAACTATCTATGTCTTGCATAAAAAATTGCACACAAGCAGAAAATAAATCACTTATTATACGCTCTGTCGTGACAGCTTGTGATATAGGAACTTTATCAGAAGAAGATACAGGAGAAATTAGAATTTTTGAAAAAAATCTATTAAATACTAATACAAATTATATTTTAATATTGGTTGAACTTGATAAATGTAACACCTTAGCTGTAATTTATGAGCAAAAAGATAATTTTTGTGTGGTATCTTCTGTATTAGGAAGATATTATGAAATTGTAGAAGTTAATTTCATTTTAGAGCCTATTTCTAAAAATACCTTGATACTATTGAAAGAAAAAGTTGACATGGCAACAGGAATATATGAAACAAGCGACTTTTTAAAAGGATATTTATGGAATGGCAATTTTTATTCACAAGTATTAAATACACCTTTTAATATCAAAGCCTACTGGAATAATGCATGGATAAATTGCAGTTCTCAAAATAAGCGATGGGAAAAAGCAATTCAAAATTGTAACCTTACATGGAACAATATTGACAAAATTGTATTGTATCTATATCGAGCGCAGGAATATAGTATTTCTAGTGTAGAAGAAAGTGTTAGTTTGCCAGAAGATAGTACATTTCAAGTGGTAGAGAGTCGTTTTGTTGTAGAAACATTAAGTTGGAGTGAAAAATGGAATTGTTTTATTCTTTATGAGGGAAAATATAAATCTACTGGAGAAGCAGTAGCCGTAATTCACAACTTAAATAATTATGTCTATTCTTTGGTAGAAGATGTTTCTCCACAATATGTTATTTGCACATCAAATCAGGAACATCTTGTTATTTCTCAAGAAGAATTAGAAGTAATGCAATCTGAAAAATAAAAAAGAAAATAAATGTGTTGAAAAATAACCTTTTTATGGTATAATGAAAGCAATATGATATTGAAATAATGAAAGCAATATGATATTGAAAAAATGAGGAGGGAATGGATATGGTAAACTTATCAGCAGAAGAATTAGCTGCTTTAAAAGGAGAAGGCTTTTTATTAATGAAAGATAAGGAACATTTTGTTCTTCGTATTGTTTTTCCAGCAGGTCTTGCAACAGCGGAAGATTTAAAAAATGTTGCGATGTTAGCAGAAAAATATGGAACGGGAATAGGAGCAATTACGGTTCGCTTAAATATTGAAATTGTAGGAATCCCTTATGAAAATATTGCACCAATGAAAGAAGAAATGGATAAACTTGGTTTGTCTTATGGTGGTACAGGGGCAAGAGTACGTCCTTTGGTATGCTGTAAAGGAACTGTATGCAAATTTGGTTTAGTAGATACACAAGGCATTTGCAAAGAACTCCATGACAAGTTCTATCCAATGCAATTACCACATAAATTTAAAATTAATGTTACAGGCTGTCCAAATAACTGTGCGAAAGTGCAAATCAACGATTTAGGCTTTATGGGTGCGCCAAAAGGCAGATTAAGAGTGTTTATTGGTGGTAGATTTGGTAGAGAGTCTATGATGGGAGAAGAAATTTGCAGAATAGAAGCAGATAAAGCAGTAGAAGTAACTACAATTTGTACAGATTTCTTCAAGGCACATGGAAAACCAAAACAGAGATTTGGAAATTTGTTAGAAGAAATGAAAGATACACAAGAATATGCAGATTTTATTGCTTCTTTAAAAGCATTAGCAGCTGTATAAAAAAATTTCAGAAATATGAGGAAAAATAGTACAAGCCTCATAGAAACACAAAAAACTAACAATTCAAGCCTCGTATTTTTGCGAGGCTTTTTTTATAAAAGGAAGTGAAAAAAATGTTACCAAAACCAATATGGTTTGAAAATGATAAAGTAATGATATTAGACCAAACTAAATTACCAGAAAACTGTATTATAAAAGAAATTCAAACAATGGAACAGATGTGGCACTCTATTCAAAGATTAGAAGTTAGAGGTGCGCCTGCCATTGGCTTAGCTGGTGCGTTTGGTGTATATCTTGGAATAAAAAATTGGTCTGAAAAAGAAAAGATAAATAAAAGTGATTTTTTATTACAGCTTACAAAAATAGGGGATTATATGGATAGTGCACGTCCAACGGCTGTAAATCTACATTGGGCAATCGAAAGAATAAAGCAAAAAGGAAAAGAAATTTATGCTCATCAAAATACTATTTCTGAAATAGTACAAGAATTATTAAAAGAAGCATTACAAATGTTGGAAGAAGATATTGCAGCGTGTAAAGCAATTGGAGAATATGGTGCTGATATTTTGGATAATATTCCTGATTTTAAAGCCTTTTTAACACATTGCAATGCAGGTGCCTTAGCAACTTCTATGTATGGCACTGCACTTGCTCCTGCTTATATTAGAAAAGAAAGAGGAAAAAACATACAAGTATTTTCGGATGAAACAAGACCATTATTACAAGGAAGTCGCTTAACTGCATGGGAACTTTCTCAAAGTGGTATTGATGTTACAACAATATGTGATAATATGGCTGGTGTGGTTATGAAAAATAAATGGGTACAAGCTGTTATTGTAGGTGCTGACCGTATTACAAAAAATGGAGATACTGCAAATAAAATTGGAACATATAGTCTTTCTATTTTAGCAAAAGAGCACAAAATACCATTTTTTATTGCTGCGCCACTGTCCACCATTGATTTTACTATGGAAACAGGAGAAGAAATCCCGATTGAACAAAGAGATGCACAAGAAGTCCGCCACTTTGGAGAAAAAAAAACTGCACCTTCTGAAGTTACAATATTTAATCCTGCTTTTGATGTCACACCACATCAAAACATTACTGCTATTATTACAGAAAAGGGGATTGCTTATCCTCCATTTTCAGAAAGTTTACAATTATTAAAAGAGGATAAAACACCTGAAAATAAACAATCTATTTTTAAAATGCAACAGCAAGTATTAAAAACAGCAAAAACTATGGTTGCATCTGGTCTAGTTTCGGGAACATTTGGAAATATTAGTATGATAGATAGAGAAAGGGGACTTGTAGCAATTACACCATCTGGTGCTTCTTATGAAGATATGACAGAACAAGACATTTGTATTACAGATTGTAATGGAAAGTTATATTTTGAAAATGGAAAAAAACCATCTTCTGAATTGCCTATGCACTTAGCGGTTTATCAAGCAAGAAAAGATATTAATGCAATCATACATACACATTCTCTTTATGCTACCGTTTTAGCGTCGCAAGGAGAAAAACTTCCAGCAGTATTGACAGAAATGGGCTTAGCAGGTGCAGGTGAAATAAAAATTGCTGCTTTTGCACCACCAGGTAGCATGGAATTGGCAAAAGAAACTGTAAAAGCACTGGAAAAAAATTATGCCTGCTTATTAGCAAATCATGGTGTTGTAGCAGGTGCGCAAACATTGGACAGAGCTTTTATGGTAGCTTCTATTGTAGAAGAAGGTGCACATGTTTATTACTTAGAAAGACAGTCAAATCATATTTCTGTTGTGCCAAAAGAAGCGTATGAAGCAGTTTTTAAAGCCATGCAACAATATGGAAAATAAAAGGAGTCACAAAATATGAATCTTTTAACAGTAGAAAAACTGCACAAAAGTTTTGGAAATAAAATACTTTTTAACGATATTACCTTTGGCATCAATGAAGGAGATAAAATTGGTATTATTGGTGTAAATGGTACTGGAAAATCTACTTTACTAAAAATTATAGCTGGTGTAGATAAGGGAGATAGTGGACAAATTGTAACAATGAACGGTTTAAAAATCGGTTATTTGCCACAAACGCCTATTTTTTACCACAAAGGAACTGTATTGCAACAAGTTTTTGAAAGCAATGATAAAACAATGCAACTGGTGAAAGAATATGAAACAGCCCTTACAAATAGTATGGCAAATCCACAGGACACGTATTGGCAAAAACAAGTTGCCACTTTAACAGAGCAAATGGATAAAAAACAAGCATGGTCATTGGAAAGTGAAGCCAAAACCATTTTAACAAAGTTAGGAATCACACAATTTCAACAAGAAGTTTCTCAACTTTCTGGTGGACAGAAAAAAAGAGTTGCATTAGCAAGAGCTTTAATTTCTCCTGTAGATTTACTAATATTAGATGAACCTACCAATCATATTGACAATGATACCGTAGAATGGCTGGAAAAATATCTATTTCGTTATACAAAAGCATTGATTATGGTGACGCATGATAGATATTTTTTAGACAGAGTTGCAAACCGTACCATAGAATTAGAACAGGGAAATCTATATCCCTATGAGGGAAATTATAGCAGATATTTAGAATTAAAAGCAGAAAGAGAGGAATTACTGCAAGCAGGAGAAAGAAAAAGACAAAATTTTTTAAGAACTGAATTAGAATGGGTACGACGAGGTGCACAAGCAAGAAGTACCAAACAAAAAGCAAGATTACAACGTTTTGAAGAAATTGCTGCACAAAAGGCACCAGAAGAAAGAGGAAACATTGAAATTAGTGCAAGTTCTGCACGACTTGGTAAAAAAACAATTATTGCTGAACATATTTCAAAAAGTTATCATTTTACAACTTATATCAATGATTTTAGTTATATCTTATTACACCATGATAGAATTGGAATTGTTGGAAAAAATGGTTGTGGAAAATCTACACTTGTCAAAATACTGACAGGTACATTACAGCCAGATAGTGGTACCATTGAAATGGGGGAAACTGTAAAAATTGGTGTTTTTTCTCAAGAAAATGAATGTATGGAACCATCACAAAAAGTCATTGATTATATCAAAGATATTGCAGAATATGTACCTACTGTAGATGGAAGAATTACAGCTTCTCAAATGCTTGAAAAATTTCTTTTTCCGTTAGATATGCAAAGAAGTCCTATTTCCACCTTATCTGGAGGAGAAAAAAGACGATTATATTTATTAAGGGTACTAATGGATACACCAAATATCTTATTTTTGGACGAGCCTACCAATGATTTAGATATACAAACCTTAACAATTTTAGAAAATTATTTAGATACTTTTCCAGGTGCTGTTATTGCAGTATCTCATGACAGATATTTTTTAGACAAAATTGCAAATAGAATTTTTGCCTTTGAAAAAGATGGTTTTATCAAACAATATGAAGGTGGCTATAGTGATTATAAGGAACAACAAGAAATACCGCTTCCTGTAGCTGTTACAACAGTAAAAAAACAAACTTATAAAACTACCAAAAAAACAAAAAAAATGACCTATACAGAACAAAGAGAATATGAAACAATATGGGAAAAGATTTCTAATTTAGAACAAGAGTTAGAACAACTACAACAACAAGAAAATGAAGTTTCCAGTGATTATATCAAATTACAAGAAATTGTAGTGCAAAAAGAGAAAATTGAAACAGAATTAGAAAATGCTATGGAGCGTTGGATATATCTGAGTGAATTAGCAGAGGAATTTGAAAAAAGTAGAGGAGAGTAGAAAAAAATGAACAATTTAAAACAAAGAACTATGGAAGCACATAAAACTTGGAGAGGAAAAATTGAAATTACTAGCAGAGTAAGTTTAGAAAATACAGATGAACTTACCATTGCTTATACTCCTGGTGTTGCAGAACCTTGTATGGCAATTTATGAAAATCCAGAATTATCTTTTGAATTAACAAGAAGATGGAACACAGTTGCTATTATTACAGATGGAACAGCAATTTTAGGCTTAGGAGATATCGGTCCAGAAGCAGGTATGCCTGTTATGGAAGGAAAAGCAGTTCTTTTTAAACGTTTTGCAAATATTGATGCCATTCCTCTTTGTGTTCGTTCCAAAGATGTTGACGAAATTGTAAAAGCAATTAGTTTATTTTCTGGTAGTTTTGGTGGCATCAACTTGGAAGATATTTCTGCACCAAGATGTTTTGAAGTAGAACGAAGATTAAAAGAAATGACAGATATTCCTATTTTTCATGATGACCAACACGGCGCAGCTATTGTTGTATTGGCAGGTTTAAGAAATGCATTACGTATTGTAAATAAACAAGCAAGTGAAATTTCTGTTGTTATTTCTGGTGCAGGAAGTGCTGGAACTGCCATTGCAAAATTATTGTTAAAAGCAGGTGTAAAAGATATTGTTATGCTTGACCGTACTGGCGCAATCAATAAAGATGAGGTATATGAAAATCCTGCATTTAAAGAATTGGCGCAAATTACCAACCCCAAAAATAAAAAAGGAACTCTAGTCGATGTTATTGTGGGTACAGATGTATTTATTGGCGTATCTGCTCCTAAAATTTTAACACAGGAAATGGTAAAATCTATGGCAAAAGATGCAATCGTCTTTGCTATGGCAAATCCTATGCCAGAAATATTACCAGATGAAGCAAAAGCAGCAGGTGCAAAAATTGCTTGCTCTGGTCGTTCTGATTACCCAAATCAAATTAACAACGTATTAGTATTTCCAGGTATGTTTAGAGGTGCTTTAGATGTACGGGCAAAAGATATTAATGAGGAAATGCAATTAGCAGCAGCACATGCACTTGCAGATTTAATTACAGAAGAAGAATTAAATGAAGATTATGTTATTCCTTCTCCTTTTGATAAAAGAGTAGTACCAGCAGTTGCAAAAGCAGTAGGGGAGGCTGCTATTCGCACAGGTGTTGCAAAAAAATAGATTTATTTGCATTTTAAACAAGTTTCTGGTATAATGTTTTATCGTACAGCTAATATTATAATTTTAGGAGTGTGATTTCAGTGGAAGACCCCGGCAGTTGGTGGTTGATATTAATTTTATTGATTTTGGTATGTGGTTCTGCATTTTTTTCTGCATCAGAAACAGCCTTAACCTCTCTAAACAAAATTAAGTTAAGAAATATGGCAGAAGAAAATGTAAAAAATGCTGACAAAGTTCAAAAACTAATAGATGACCCTAACAAACTGTTAAGTTCTATCTTAATTGGAAACAATTTAGTAAACAATGCGGCTGCAGCTTTGACAACAATGATTGCCGTATCTTTACTTGGCGGTCAATCTGGCGTAGGTGCTGCTACTATGGTAATTACTATCATTATTTTAATATTTGGTGAGATTACCCCAAAAACATTAGCTTCCCAAAATGCAGAAAAAGTATCTTTAGGTGTAGCAAATATTATCTCATTTGTTGTATTATTATCTACACCTGTTGTAAAAGTAATGAATTTAATTACAAGTGGATTAATTCATATCTTGGGTGGCAATTCAACAGAAAAAGTACCTACCATTACAGAGGCAGAACTAAAAACAATGGTAAATGTCAGCCATGAGGAAGGCGTTTTAGAAATAGATGAGCGCCGTATGATTAACAATGTATTTGACTTTGGAGATTCTAAAGCAAAGGATGTTATGACACCTCGTACAGATATGATTTGTTTAGAAGATAATATCTCATATGACCAAATTGTTTCTATTTTTAAAGAAGAACGTTTTTCCAGACTTCCTGTTTATCATGAAAGTGTAGACAATATTATAGGTGTTTTATATGTAAAAGATATTATATTTATAGACGAACAGCACTTTAAAATAACAGACTATATGCGTGAGCCGTTTTTTACTTATGAAAGTAAATCTATTTCAGAATTATTTTCAGAAATGAGAAGCAATCGTATTCCAATCGCCGTAATATTAGATGAATATGGTGGAACATCAGGGCTTGTTACATTAGAAGATATGGTAGAAGAAATTGTAGGCGATATTGCAGATGAGTATGAAGAACAAGAAATTGAAGTTATCAAGGAAAATGAATTTATTGTCGATGGTTCTACAAGATTGGAAGATGTAAATGAAATGATAGGATTACATTTAGAATCAGAAGATTTTGATACCATAGGTGGTTATGTGATTGGTGTTCTTGATTCTTTTCCAGATGGTGGAGAAGAAGTTGAAACAGATGGTATTAAAATTATAGTAGAAGAAGTTGACAAAAATAGAATTGAAAAATTGCGTATTTACACTGTATAATGAAAGAACTCCTTTCTTTTAATAAGAAAGGGGTTCTTTTTTGTGCATAATTATGGTTATACTTAGAATATATTGAAAAAGAAAATGCTTTTAGGAGGGTTAAAATGATAAAATCTATTGTTGTAACAAAGAAAAAATTATTATGTTTGATAGGAGGGATTGCAGCCTTTGCCTTAGCAATACATATGGTTCCACCAGCAGTGCAATCTGTATTTCGTGTAGCAGAAGCAGAAAGAAAATTACCAATTTATTGTGTTGATACTCCAGATAAAAAAGTTGCCATTAGTTTTGACGCAGCGTGGGATGCAGATAAAAAAGTACGGAGGGATTTTTGTGAAAGATATTAGAAAAGCAGGTGTTTATGCAAGAATTTCTAAAGAAGATATTAGAAAAAAACATTCAGAAAGCATTGAAAATCAAAAAAGATTAGCACAACTTTATGTTCAAAATAGTGAAGATGATATTGAAATTGTTTCTTATTATATTGATGATGGTAAAACAGGCACCATTACAGACAGACCAGCCTATCAACAGTTATTGGAGGATGCTAAAAATAAAAAAATAAATATGATAATTGTAAAAGATTTTTCTCGCCTAAGTAGAGATTCTGTAGACGCTTTAAAGTTTATAGAATATGATATTCAAGCCCTAGATATTCGATTTGTATCGTTAGGGGAGGGATTTGACAGTTTATATTCTCAAAAAGATGATTTAAAAATGGCATTTTTAGCTGTATTAAATAGCACTTATCCAGCAGATATATCTCGGAAAGTTTCTATGAGTTTGGACATTAAAAGGCAAGATGGAAAATTTGTAGGAGCATTTGCACCCTATGGCTACCAAAAAGATAAAAATAATAAATATTTACTTGTTATAGATGAACCAGCTGCAACCATTGTTCGAAAAATATTTTATTTATTTTTAAAGGGAATGTCAAAGCAATCTATTGCAATCTATCTAAATGAATCTGGTATTTGCTGCCCAACAGAATATAAAAAAGCAAATCATTCTCAATATCAACCTGCCCAAAAAAATTATCCTTTTTTTGTTTGGACCTATTCCACAATACATAAAATACTTTCCAATGAAGTTTATATTGGAAACTTGATACAGAAAAAAACGAAACTAATAAAAGTATTTGAAAATGACAAAAGCCGAAAAAAAAAGGTACCGATTGAAACAGGAAAAGAGATTAAAATAGAACAAACACATCAACCAATCATTGATAAAAAAACGTTTGAACAAGTACAACAGCTTTTAAAAAAAAGAAGAAGAACTATAAAAAAGAAAGAAAATGTAGCATTATTTTCAGGAATATTACAATGCTGTCATTGTAAAAAACCGTTATATCAATATTATAGCAAAAATGCAAAAAATGAAAAAATATATTATTACCGTTGTAGCAGTTATAAAAATGCTCCTAATATTGCCTGTACTCCTCACACTATAAAAGAAAAAGATTTGATTGATATATTGCAATATCTATTAAATCTATTATTTTTTCTCTTTTTAGAAAAAAATTTAGAAGAAAAAAATATTGCAGAAAATAAATCATTTCTACAAAAACAACTAGAACAGGAACAAAAAAAATATGCTGAAGGAAAAAAAAGATTATTGCAGGCTTTTGCTAATGGCATTATAGAACAGCAAGATATTTTAACCTACCAAGAGCAATCACAAAAAAAGATACAAAAAATAAAAAAAAGTTGTTTTAAAAAGCAGGAATTAAACCATATTTTATTACATTATTTTGTAGATACTATTATAATAGAAGAAGATAAAAAAATAACAATTTCTTTTTCTTTTTGTTCTCCATTTTTGTTTTGAAAATAAATGAAAAATATGCTATACTTAATAAAAGAAAAAAGGATTGAAAAGAGATGAAAATTGATGAAATATGTTGCAGATATTCATACACATTCTGTTATCAGTCAACATGCATATAGCACAATAGATGAAAATGCAAAAGCAGCAAAAGAAAAAGGATTAAAATTGATTGCGATGACAGACCATACACCTGGCATGAAAAATACAGCTCCTAGAGCTTTTTTTACAAATTATCATGTTTTGCCTCATGTTCTACATGGTGTAGAATTATTACATGGTGCCGAATTAAATATTATGGATTATAATGGTACTATTGATTTGCAGGAAGATATTTTAAAAACATTGGATATTGCGATTGCTAGTTTACATCCTCCTTGTATTTCTTTTGGCACAGAAGAAGAAAATACAAGAGCATGTATCAAAGCAATGGAAAATCCCTTTGTAGATATTTTAGGACACCCTGGTGACCCAAGATATCCGATTGATGTTAAAAAAATTGTGCAAACCTCAAAAGAAACAAATTGTTTACTAGAAATCAACAACGCTTCTCTTACGCCAGACGGCTTTAGAAAAGGAAGTGACGTTGTTGTAGAAAAAATATTGCGTTATGCTATGGAATATGGAGTATCTGTTGTATTAGGAAGTGATGCACATTTTTATACACAAATAGGAGATTTTACTTACTGTCAATCCTTGTTAGAAAAACTTCATTTTCCAGAAAAATTGATTGTTAATACTTCTGTCGAAAAATTAAAAAAGGCATTAAAAAGAAATCAATAACTTCTTTACTTTAACACTTTAGAATGTTACTATATAATTAGAAAAAGAATGTAAAGAAGGTGTATTTTGGATGAATGTAAAAATTAAAAATCCCTCTACAGATAAATTGTTTCAATATATCTTATCCATGGAAACGATTGAAGAATGTTACCAACTTTTTGAAGACCTATGTACTGTCCACGAAATACATGCTATTGCACAACGTATGGAAGTAGCAGAAATGCTTGATAGTAAATGTACTTATGTAGAAATTGCAGCCAAAACGGGTGCTTCTACTGCAACAATTAGTCGTGTGAATAGAGCTTTGACGTATGGTACAGATGGGTATAAATTAGCGATTGACCGAGTAAAACAAAAAGAGAAAAATTACTAAAAATAAAGGGAGGTTATACTGCCTTCCTCTTTTTTTGTTTTAAAAAGAATAGGAGAAAATAAAAGTTATGATAAATTTTGAACAGTTAAATAATATGCAGCAAAAAGCAGTGTTACAAATAGATGGGCCTGTGTTAGTTTTAGCAGGTGCAGGTTCTGGAAAAACGGGAGCATTAACCGTACGTATTGCCCACATGATAGAGCAAGGTATTTGTCCTTGGAATATTTTTGCCATTACTTTTACCAACAAAGCAGCAAAAGAAATGAGAGAAAGAGTCAATACATTGGTTGGAGAAGATGCAAAAGATGTTTGGGTAAGCACATTTCATTCCACTTGTGTTAGAATTTTAAGAAGTGAAATTCATCACTTGGATTTTAATCGTCATTTCTCTATCTATGATTCTGATGACCAAGATAAATTATTAAAAGATTGTTTTAAAAAACTCAATTTTGATTTATCTGATAAAATGTATTCTATTAAATTTGCAAAAGTAATGATTTCCAAGCAAAAAGAAGAACTGATTAGCTGGGAAGAATATGCAAAAAACGTTGACAAAAATAATTTAAAAGAGGTAAAAACAGCAAAAGTATATCAGATATATCAATCTATGTTAAAAGAAAACAATGCATTGGATTTTGATGATTTAATTTATAAAACAGTGTTATTATTTCAACAGCATCCAGAGGTACTGGAAAAATATCAAAATCGTTTCCGTTATATTATGGTAGATGAATATCAGGATACCAATACAGCACAATATATGTTTGTAAAGTTATTGGCAGAAAAATATCAAAACATTTGCGTAGTAGGAGATGATGACCAAAGTATTTATGGCTGGCGTGGTGCGAACATCAGAAACATATTGGAGTTTGAAAGAGATTTTAAAGATACCAAAATTATTAAACTAGAGCAAAATTATCGTTCTACAAAAACAATATTAGAATCTGCAAATGCCGTAATCCATAACAATATTACAAGAAGGTCAAAAACACTTTGGACAGAAAATGAAAAGGGAAATAAAATTTGTCTTTATAAAGCAGAAAATGAGTATGATGAAAGTCGTTTTATTTCAGAAAAAATTGAAAATTTAAAAAAACAAGGTAAGAGTTATAATGAAATTGCGGTATTATATCGCAATAATTCACAATCTCGAACTATTGAAGACCAACTGATAAAAAAATCAATTCCATATCGTCTTTTTGGTGGGCTTCGTTTTTATGAAAGAAAAGAAATCAAAGATGTAATTTGTTATTTAAAAGTATTATCCAATCCAGCAGATACAGTTGCTATTTCCAGAATTATTAATGTTCCTAAAAGGGGAATTGGAGATACTTCGATTGAAAAAATCAATACATTTGTAATAGAAAATAATATGACATTTTATGAGGCTTTGGCTCATTTAGAAGAAATGCCAGAGTTAAAAACAAGAGCCAAAAGATTTCAAGAGTTTTATGAATTGATAGAAAAATTAAGAGAAGATGCGCAAATGCTTTCAGTTGTTGATTTAATAGATTCTATTCTAAAACGTTCTGGATATTTGCAATCTTTACAAGAAGAAGCTACAGATGATGCATTTGATAGAATCGAAAATATAAATGAGTTGATAAGTAAAGCAGCAGAATATGAAAAACAAAATCCAGATGGTGGACTTTCTGGATTTTTAGAAGATATTGCATTAGTAGCAGATGTTGATAATTATAATGAAGATGATGGTAATGTTGCATTGATGACATTGCATACTGCAAAAGGATTAGAATTTAATTATGTGTTTATGATTGGTATGGAAGAAAGAATTTTCCCTAGTTATAACAGTGTGATGTATGGCGGTACAAAAGAGATAGAAGAAGAAAGAAGATTGTGTTATGTAGGC
This sequence comes from uncultured Clostridia bacterium, assembly GCA_910587195.1. Classification (GTDB taxonomy): domain Bacteria; phylum Bacillota; class Clostridia; order Lachnospirales; family Anaerotignaceae; genus Coprocola. The sequence continues at coordinate 30,547 of CAJUKL010000005.1, forward strand.
ATTACAAGAGCAAAACAAGAATTATTTTTATCTTATACAAAAACAAGAATGCAACATGGTATGACACAAAGGAATACCCCTTCTCGTTTTTTAAATGAACTGCCAAAAGAATTGCTTGAAATTCCTGTACGTCCTATGTCTGCTGCTGCAAAAGAATATGCTTTAAAAACAAAAATGAGAATTAAACCAACTTTTACAAGACCCAATCCCTATGGTATGGCAAAACCAAAAACTGATTTACCTTCTCCTAAAAATATTGTACTTGACTTTAAAGAAGGGGATAAAGTACGTGCACCAAAATATGGAATTGGAACAGTAAAATCAATTTTGCCCGGTGGAGCTGATTTTGAAGTAGAAGTTTCTTTTGGCGCAAAAGGAGTTAAAAAATTTATGGCAGGACTTTCTAAACTAAAAAAAGTAGAAGAATAAGGAGTTTTGACAATGGAAAGAATGAAAGAACTGATTGTATTATTAAATAAAGCAGCTTATGCATATTATCAAGAAGATAAAGAAATTATGTCTGATCATGAATATGACATCTTATATGATGAGTTATTACAGTTAGAAAAAGAAACAAATACTGTTTTAGCAAATAGTCCTACTCAAAAAGTAGGTTATACAGTAATGAGCAATTTAACCAAAATAAAACATGAAGTTCCCATTCTTTCTTTGGATAAAACAAAAGAAATAGAGAAATTAAAAAGTTTTTTGGAAGAACAAAAAGGAATCCTTTCTTGGAAATTAGATGGATTAACGATTGTATTAACATATCAAAAAGGAAAATTAGTACAAGCAGTAACTAGAGGAAATGGAACCGTAGGAGAAGATGTCACTCATAATGCAAGAGTATTTCAAAATGTCCCTTTAAAAATTCCTTATCAAAAAGAACTTGTGATTCGAGGGGAGGGGATTATTCCTTTTTCAGAATTTAAAAAAATCAATGATTCTTTAGAAGAAGGGGAAAGCTATAAAAATCCAAGAAACTTGTGCAGCGGTTCTGTAAGACAATTAAATAGTGAAATTGCTGCTAAAAGAAAAATTTTCTTTTATGCCTTTACTTTAGCAAAAGCAGAAGATATTAACTTTAAAGATTCTAAAAGAAAACAATTAGAATGGCTTACACAAATGGGATTTACTGTTGTAGAACATTATGAAGTAACAGAAAATACTGTAGAAGAAACAGTGCAAAAGTTTCAAAAAAATGTTGCAGAAAATGACTTTGCATCAGACGGACTTGTATTAACCTATGACAGTATTTCCTATAGCGAAAACTTAGGAACAACTTCTAAATTTCCAAAAGATTCTATTGCATTTAAGTGGGCAGATGAAATGGCAGAAACTACATTATTGAACATTATTTGGAATACTTCCCGTACAGGATTAATAAATCCGATTGCTGTTTTTAAACCAGTAGAATTAGAAGGCTCTACAGTAAGCAGGGCAAGTGTACACAACGTGAGTATGTTAGAAAAATTAAAGCTGGGAATAGGAGATAAAATCAAAGTTTATAAAGCAAACATGATTATTCCTCAAATTGCAGAAAATTTAACACAAAAAAATAATATTGAAATTCCTAAATATTGTTTTGTTTGTGGTGGTGAAACAGAGATTCGTGCTTTAAAAGATGGAAAAGCATTATATTGTACTAATCCAAATTGTCAAGCACAGCAAATTCGTTCTCTTTGTCATTTTGTTTCAAGAGATGCTATGAATATAGAAGGACTTTCAGAAGAAACTTTGAAAAAATTTGTAGAAAAAGAATTTATAAAAGATTATACAGATATATTTTGCTTGGAACAATATTGCGATATTATTAAAAACATGGAAGGGTTTGGAAATCGTTCTTATCAAAAGCTCATAGAGTCTATTGAAAAATCTAAAATTGCAGCACTCCCTAATTTCATTTATGCTTTAGGTATCAATCATGTAGGACTTAGCAATGCAAAATTATTATGCAAAAATTTTAACTATGATTTAGAAGAAATAAAAAAAGCAAAGGAAGAAGAACTTGTTGAAATTGAAGGTTTTGGAGAAATTATTGCACACAGCATTTATCAATATTTTCATAATGAAAAAGATATGGAATTATTACAAAAGGTATTGCAATATATTACATTTACAGAACCAGAAGAAGCAGAGCAAGAAAACTTGCGTTTGCATCAATTAAGTTTTGTTATCACAGGGGATTTAAAACAATTTGCAAACCGTAAAGAATTGCAAAAAAAAATAGAATATCTGGGTGGAAAAGTGACAAACAGTGTCACAAAAAAAACAACTTGCTTAATAAATAATGATACAACTTCTAATTCCTCTAAAAATAAAAAAGCAAAAGAATTAGAAATACCCATTTTAGATGAAAATGAATTTATAAAAAAATATCTTTCCACACCAGAATTGTAATATATTTATTTCCATTGCTTTTTGTCGAAAAATACAGTAAAATAATAGCATAAAAAGGAGGGAAAAGATATGAAAAAAATAGCACTTGTCCTGTCCATTACATTATTTACAAATATTGTAGGAAATATAGCATATGCGCAATCCCCATATACCATTAATGAAACAACTATCAATGGTTTACATGCTGGAAATCGTCAAGCACAAGTAAAAAATATTATTCTTACAGAACCTGCAGCAGGTCTTTTTGAAAAAGATAAAACCATTTATTTAAAAGTAGATAGGCTGATTTTTGAAGAAGATGCAACAGTAGAAGTTATAAAAGGAAATATTAAAATCAAAAAGATAGAAACAGATGGAGATATTTTAAAATTAACGATTGAAAAAGCAAGTTCTGAAGCATCTGAAATAAAAATTTCTAATATACAATTCTATTTAGATGGAAATTTAGCAGATGGTACTTATGATTTAGATATTATTACTGAAGAAAGTGAAGCATATCCTAACAATGTGTTTGGTGGCTTTTATGAACAAAGTACAAAAAAAGGAAATAATGCTACCGCATCTATCATATTGATAAAAGATTTTGTTACAATTAGTACAACACCAAGAGATAAAAAACAAAATGTTATCAATAGGAATATTGTTTCTATTCCTATATCAGAACAAAATACAGAAGTAGCATATCAATTAAATGGAACCATTATGCTACCATTACGTGCTATTACAGAAAGTTTATCTGATAAAGCAGTAGTGCAATGGGATGATGCTACAAAAACAGTTGTAATTCGTTATGGACAGCGAATAGCTAGTATGACAGTTGGCAGTAATAAAATGAATTTTAATGGTGTTATAACGCCGATGAAAGCAGCACCAGAAATAAAAGATGACCGAGTTTTTATTCCTGTGGAAGATTTAGCATACCTTTTTGGAATTAACGAAAATAGAATTCAATGGAATCCGGAAACAATGACCATTACATTGCATTAAAACAAGTAGCACAAAGAATAAATTCTTTGTGCTTTTCTGCAAGGGGGAAAGAATGAAATGAGAAAAAAATATAATGATGAAACGCTAGAAAAGGTATTTTATTATTATAGTTTAGCAGGGAATCGTATGCTAACTGCTGCACAAGCAGCAGATTGTTTAAACCTTTCCGAGTCTAGCTTATTTCGTGTGATAGCAGATTATAGAGAAACGATTTCAAGAGAAAAGGAAGAAGAATTGATACAAAAATATCAAAAAGTAGATGTTCATAGTGTTTTAGATATAAAGGAAACACCAAAAAATCATTCTAATGAAAAAAGAATTTTGGAGGACATTGCTATTACATTAGCAGAAATTTTAGTTTCTATCAATGAATTAAAACAATATATTATAGAAAAAGAAACTTCAAAACAAACAGAAAAGAAAAAAGAACAAGACTTAGAAAAACCTGCATGGGAAGAATTAGAACAGATAATAGAAAAAGAAGGAGAAGAAGAACTAGAGTTTGAAAAAGAAGAACCTGAAGAAGAAGAACCTGAAGAAGAAGAAAAATTAGAGCCTTTTGAAATAATTGGAGAAAAACAAAAAGAACTTACTTTAGAAGAATTAGAAAAAGGGATTCATTTAGAAAAAGAAACAAAAGAAGAATTGCAATCTCAAAAGAAAGAACTTTTGCAAAAAGAAAATATTACAAAAAAAGAAGGAAATAAAAAATTAGATAGCACTTCTATGATGTGTATTACACAATTAAACTATATGTGTAAAGAAATCAATGATTTAGTATCTTATAGAAGTATGGAAAAAATGTGGACCGATTGGGAAAAAATTTGTAGAGGATATGGAAGTCGTATTAATCCAATTTATCAGAGAATTTGGCACCAAATAAACAAAAAAGGAAAAGAAAAAATTACAGAAGATACTATCAAAACAATTTGTGACGCACAAGCAGAACAAATGGAATTGGAATTAAAAAATGTTTCTTCTAAAGAAACAATTAAAAATATTTCCTATACTTATTATAATTGGATACGGCAAATGTTTGAAATGTGTTATCTTGTACAAGAGCCTATGACACAACAAAAAACAAAATTACTATACGTAAATTATCTAACTATATTAAAAAATATAGCAAATCATAGGCTGGAGCAGATAGAACAAAAATAAAAAATGTTCCTCGCTTTTTAAAAAAGTGAGGAACATTTTGATTTAGGAAAGAAATCCTTTTTCATTCCATTTTTTCCATTCATACACAATCAACACCATAGCAAATAAAAATGCTAAAATATCTGCTATAGGCGCAGCAAGTAATGCACCATTTAAACCATAGTGAGAGGAAAGAAAAATTGCAAGTGGGATTAAAAATAGTATCTGTCGAGAAACAGAAATTGCAAGTGCATTAATTGGTTTTCCAATCGCTTGGAAAAAAGAAGCTGTTACTGCTGGAAGTCCATAAACAAAAAATGCCATCATATAAAAACGGTAACAGTAAACAGCAAACAAAATGTATTGTGTTTCTTCATGGTTTACAAATAATCTTGCAATTTGCGCAGGAAATATTTGATAAATTAACCACCACGACGTGGAAATTACAAACGCTATAATAATAGCAGTGCTATATGTTTGTTTTACTCTTTGATATTGTTTTGCTCCATAATTAAAACCATTGATGGGTTGTGTGCCAGAAGATACCCCTACAAACATAGCATGGGCAATTTGATATACTTTCATCATAGTACCATAACAAGAAAGCGCAATATCACTTCCATATATAGTAGCAGCACCGTAAATTCGCATCATATTATTCATAACAATTTGTGTGCATGCTGTTGCAATTTGTGTAATAAAACTAGGGATACCCAATGATAGAATCATAATAGCTGTATTTATATCTAATAACACAGTATCCTTTTGAAAGGTAATATTTTGAAAATGTGGAATATAACAAATACAAATGATACCAGATACAATTTGTCCTAATATTGTTGCAATGGCAGCACCTTGCACTCCCATATGAAAATAAAATATAAAAACAGGGTCTAATACAATATTAATCGCAGCACCAATCATCATAGCTCTCATGGTATATTGGGGGTTTCCATCAGAACGAATAATTGCAGTAAAAGCTACATTAAATATCATAAATGGTAGACCAAATAATATAATTCTTGTGTATTGTAAAGCAACTGGTAAAATTGTTTTTGTTGCACCACAGAGTAACAATAATTTTTCTAAAAATAAATTTCCCAATAAGACAACAAGAATACCACAAAAAATTAAAAGAAAAAAAGCGTTTCCAAAACATTAATTGGCTTTTTGTTGTTCTTTTCTTCCAAGACATAAACTAATTTGTGCGGCACAGCCATCTCCAATTAAAAGAGCTAAAGCAGTACAAACAATGGAAAACGGAAAAGAAATATTTGTTGCTGCAATTCCTGTGATTCCTACACCTTGCCCCACAAAAATCTGGTCAACAATATTATATAAATAATTGACCATTAACGTGAGTGTAGTCGGAACAGAAAATTTTAAAAGCAATTTGGGAATACTTTCCGTTGCAAGAGGATTTACTTTTGTTTCCATAAAAACACTTCCTTTCTTTGCTCTCTGATAAAAATAAAAAAAACACCGTTTTTGTACGATGTTTTTCTATCATAATAAAAAAGAGAAGAAAAATAATTGATATTAAAACATCATACAATTTTTCTTCTCCCATCCAGACTTTACTGTCGGCTTTGGATTAAACCAAATTCTGCGAAAATTCGCTTGCGGGCTGCAATATCGCCGGTAGGATTCCCATTTTTGAAGAAAATATGTTATAATTATAATATAAGATAAAATATTTGTCAATTATCGGAGTAGGAGGAGAAAAATATGGAATATATCAAAGAAGTATTTGCGCAATATGATAATCAGTGTATTCGAGTATATCAAGCCTATCACCCTATGATTGCGCAAGAAGCTGTTCAATTACAAACATTTGGAAAACATTTTAATGTCAATCGTATGACATGGATAAAACCATCTTTTCTTTGGATGATGTACCGTTCAAATTGGGGCACAAAAAAGAATCAAGAATGTATTCTTGCTTTGGACATTTATCAAACAATGTTTCAAGAATTATTAAAAAAAGCAGTTTTAACCTCACCAGATTCTGCAAGCGGAGACATCTTAAAATGGAGGAAAACTTTTGGTGAGGCTACAGTATATTGTCAGTGGGACCCTGATAAAAATATCAATGGAAATGCCATCAATCGTGCAGCAATTCAAATCGGACTAAAAGGAAATTCTTTGAAGGATTTTTTAAATACAGGTATTTGCCGGATAGAAGATATTACTCCGCAAGTGCGAAAATGGAACGAACAAAGGAAAAATGGAAAACTAAAAAATTTTCCAACAGAAAAAATATATCCTATTACAGACAATGAAATTAGAAGTAGACTTCATATGAAATTATATCATCAATAATTAGTAGGAGGTTTTTTCTTTGGAAGATGAAAAATTTAAACTATTTGAAAATTGGTATTTAAAGAGAAAAACAGAATGGATAAAAAAGGGTATTTTTGTTGAAAGTTCCATGTTAGTATTAGATGAATGGAGGCATCAGTATTGGATAAAGATTTATTCTCAAAATGGATTAGGAAATATTATCTTATATGAGTCAAATCATTATTATTGGGTTGATTTTGAAGCTGGAAATGTTATTTGTGACAGAATATTTTGTAAAGGAAATATTCCTTTTGATAATGAAAATAGTATTGTTTTCTATGAAAAAGAATTAATAGAATATATGATTATATAATTTTTATGTACTTATTGATATGCACACTGGGGTGCAGATGATACGGATGAACTTTTAAGAATATTAGATGAAAATGATGTAAAAACAACCTTTTTTATGTGTGGCTATTGGGTAGACGATTATCCAGAAGAAGTAAAAAAAATTGCAGAAGCAGGGCATGATTTAGGAAATCATTCCGCAACACATCCACACATGAGTCAGTTAACAAAAGAACAGATTAAAGAAGAACTACAAACAGCACATCAAAAAGTTAAGACATTAACAGGTGTAGATATGGAATTGTTCCGCCCACCTTTTGGTGAGTATGATAACAAAACAATCGAAGCAGCAGAAGAAACAGGATATTATACCATACAATGGGATGTGGATAGTTTAGACTGGAAAGAATTAGGTGCCGAACATGAAATAAACCAAGTATTAAACCATAAACATTTAGGAAATGGTTCTATTATTTTGTTCCATAATGATGCAAAATATACACCTAAAGTTTTAGATAGTATTATCAAAGGGCTAAAAGAAAAAGGATACGAAATTGTACCCATTTCTGAAATAATTATCAGAGATAATTATGAAATGGATCATGAAGGTAGACAAAAAATAAAATCTACAAATTAATATTGCTTTCTACTTGTAAAATAAATACAATAAAAGTAATTATTTTTACAAGGGAGAGGTTAAAATTGAATTTTAACAGTCAAAAATATACTTATGCATCTAAAAGAAAAGTAGTATATGGCAAAAAAGGTATGGTTTGTACTTCACAGCCTTTAGCTGCACAAGCGGGATTGGATATTTTAAAAAAAGGGGGAAATGCAATTGATGCAGCTATTGCAACTGCTGCTTGTTTAACAGTAGTAGAACCTACTTCTAATGGCTTAGGTAGTGATGCTTTTGCATTGATATGGAAAGAAGGAAAACTTTTAGGACTAAATGCAAGTGGTATGTCTCCAAAAGAAATTACAGTAGAAAAAGTGAAAAAACAAGGGTATAAAAAAATGCCATTATTAGGTTGGATTCCTGTTACAGTGCCTGGTGCAGTAGGAGCATGGGCAGAACTTTCCCAAAAACATGGAAATTTACCTTTTGAAACTTTATTACAACCTGCGATTTCTTATGCAAAAGAAGGTTTTCCTGTTACACCAACTATTGCAAGACTTTGGGAAAAATCTTTCGAACATTATAAAAAAGAATGTACAGAAAATATATTTGAGGAATGGTTTCGTATTTTTGCTCCGAAAGGGAGAGCACCTTTTGCGGGAGAAGTATGGAATTCTCCTTATCATGCTAAAACACTAGATGAACTTGCACAAACAAAATGTGTTTCTTTTTATAAAGGAGCATTAGCTGATAAAATGGATTTGTTTTCAAAACAAACAGGGGGATATTTAAGAAAAGAAGATTTAAAAAATTATTCTCCAGAATGGGTAAACCCCATTTCTATCAACTATAGAGGCTATGACGTTTGGGAGATACCACCAAATGGACATGGTATTGTAGCATTAATGGCACTTAATATTATGAATGGTTTTAACATAAATGTAAAATGTGCTGAAACATATCACAAACAAATAGAAGCTATGAAACTAGCTTTTGAAGATGGAAAAAGATATATCAGTGATAAACGTTTTATGAAAGTGACAACAGAACAATTACTTTCTCAAGAGTATGCGAACAAAAGGCGACAAGAAATTAGTGATAAAGCAATTTTACCAAAACATGGAAACCCTTATTGTGGAGGTACTGTATACCTTTGCACGGCTGATGAAAAAGGAAATATGGTTTCTTATATCCAAAGTAATTATGAAGGGTTTGGTTCTGGCATTGTTATTCCAGATACAGGCATTGCACTCCATGATAGAGGCGCTAATTTTTCATTAGATGAAACAATGGAAAATTGTATTGCTCCTTGTAAAAAACCTTATCATACCATTATTCCTGGTTTTTTAACAAAACAGGGAAATGCTATTGGACCATTTGGTGTAATGGGTGGTTTTATGCAGCCACAAGGTCATATGCAAACTATTATGAACTTAATTGATTTCTATATGAATCCACAAGAAGCATTAGATGCACCTAGATGGCAATGGGTAGGGGAGAAAAAAATATTAGTAGAAAGAGAATTTCCTTATGCTATTACAGAAGAATTGGTACGAAAAGGACATAATATCTCTGTTGAAGCAGAGTCTATTGACTTTGGTAGAGGACAAATGATATTACGGCAACAAAATGGGGTTTTTGCTGGTGCAACAGAACCAAGAGCAGATGGAATGGTTGCAGTTTGGTAAAAATTTGTGAAAGAATTGGTAAAGGTAATCATATACATATGGTATAGGAGGTGTATACCATATGATTGGATTACTAAAAAAATGGGGAATAGTTATTTGTGTTGCTTTTATTGTATTAGGAATTTTTACTGTAAAGACATATGGCGTTGCAGAAAAAATTACAACAGATATGCTACAAGACCCAAACAGTGAAAAAAATAAAGAAAATATTTCTCGTATTGTATTAGAGGACACAGGTAGGAATGCAGTTTTTTCTCCAGAAGAAACTGTAGAAATCACCATATATCAAGGGGATTTATTAGGAAATGGGCAGGAACAAGCGGTCATCGCATTATCTTTTGGATTAAAAAATACAGATTTAGCAGTTTATACAAAAGATAAAGAAGGAGATGGTTATACATATGTTAGTGATGTTGGAGAATTTTTTGATGTAAAAGATGTTTTCTTTTTACCATTAAGTAGTGATGGCACTAATATTATGATTGTAAGAGAATATGCAAATCAAAATATTGGTGCCTATGAACGTTCTTCTTTTTTAAAAGGATATATATGGGATGATAAAAACGAAACCTTTCAAAATGTTTTAAATATACCAGAAGGAATTGAAGTAACATGGAATGGCAGTTGGGACACATCTGGAGAAGAACGTTGGCAAAAAATTGAGGAACGTTCAGAATTTGCAGATGGAAAAACAGATAATGATAATCCTACACTTAACTTAACACAATATCAAGCATATAGAATTTCAGATAGTACAGACAAAGATAATATTCCTGATGAAAGTACATTTCATACTGCTAAAAATCGTGTAGTAAATCAAACCTATTATTGGGATGATAATTGGAGAAGATTTATACTTTCTGAAAAAAAAGATAAGGCAAGCGGAGAAAAAGTTGCTATCATAGAAGATTATTCTGCTTCTCCTTATGTGCTGGTGGAAGAATATAACAATATGGCAAATAATGTTGCAATTCAAAGACAAAATGGTACAATAGAAATTGTACCAAGTAATACTCTTTGGGAATTAGATGGTACAGAGGCAAAAAGTACATTTTTTGTATATGAATCCGTAAAAGGAGAGCAATGAATTTCTTTTATGGAAAAGAAAGGAATATGATTATGGAATTTCAAATAGGTCCCATTCGTCCACCTAGTGAGGCAAATAGTTTGTTACTTCGTGTAACAGAAAATTGCCCTTGGAACAAATGTAAATTTTGTATGTTATATAAAACAAAAAAATTTCATACAAGAACAGTCGAGAAAATAAAAAAAGACATTGATGTTATGGCGTATTACAGAGATAAAATACAAAATCATCAACTTAATGGAAACTTAGATATTGTAGCAATTCAAAAAGAATTTGACCAATTATCAACACAAAATGAAAAAGAATGTTATTATATGGTTTTTCATTGGCTGACAGAAGGAAATAGTCACTCTATTTTTTTACAAGATGCAAACACACTTGTACTCAAAACAGAATGGTTGATGGAGATTTTAAAATATATCCGTCAAAAGTTACCTGAAATTCAACGAGTTACATCATATGGCAGAGCAGATACTTTATCCCGTATTACGCAGGAACAATTTTATCAGCTAAAAGCAGCAGGATTAGATAGAATTCATTCTGGTTTTGAAACAGGTTCTGATGAAGTTTTAGAATTGATTGGAAAGGGGAGTACACAAAAACAACAGATAGAAGGTGGAAAAAAAGTAAAGCAAGCTGGCATTGAACTTTCTATCTATTTTATGCCAGGTGCTGGTGGGAAAGTATATTCTCAAAAAAATGCGATTGAAACCGCAAACGTTATCAATGCTATCAATCCCGATTTTGTTAGATTGAGAACTTTTGTTGTAAAAGCAGGTTCCTTAATGGAAGATTTAGTAAAAGCCGGAAAATTTATAGAGTGTAGTGACATCGAAAAACTACAGGAGATTAAAATGATGTTGGAGCATATTCAAAATTGTAGTGGATATTTAGCAAGTGACCATATTATTAATTTATTGCAAAACGTAAATGGATACCTAGACAAAGATTTACCAGCTATGTTAGAATATATTAATTCTTTTTTCGCACTACCCAGAGAAACACAAAGAAAGTATCAAATTGCTAGAAGAATGGGATTTGCAGGAGATTGGACAATGATGGATGGATTAAATTATCAGAATATTGAAAATATTGAAAAAAATATTCCTGATGGAGAGCAGTTTGAAAAACTTTTGAATCACTATATGGATTATTATATTTAAAGGAGAAAAAAATGGGAAATATCATTGCAATATCTGTGATTCTTTTGCTTGCCTTTTGTGCACTACATTATCAATATACCAAAAGGAAAAAAAAGCAACATGGATGTGGAGAAGGGTGTAATCATTGTCCTTTTCATAATGATTGTCATAGTAATGAAAAAAAAGTATAATATTAAAAAGAGCCCCCTATTTTTAGAGGACTCTTTTATTAGTTTTTTATTTAAAATATCTGTTATAAAGACCTTGGAATGCTTTTCCATGTCTTGCTTCATCTCTAGCCATTTCGTGTACTGTATCATGGATTGCATCTAAGTTAGCAGCTTTTGCACGTTTTGCAAGGTCTGTTTTTCCTGCTGTTGCACCATTTTCAGCAGCAATACGAAGTTCAAGGTTTTTCTTTGTAGAGTCTGTTACAACTTCGCCTAATAATTCAGCAAATTTGCAAGCATGTTCTGCTTCTTCCCAAGCAGCTTTTTCATAATATAAACCAACTTCTGGATAACCTTCTCTATGAGCAACACGAGCCATAGCAAGATACATACCAACTTCTGTACATTCTCCTTCAAAATTAGCTCTTAAATCAGCCATAATATCTTCACTAGAACCTTTTGCAACACCAATAACATGTTCTGCAGCCCATGTCATTTCGCCAACTTGTTCTGTAAATTTATCAGAACTTGCTTTACAAATTGGACATTGTTCTGGAGCAGAATCACCTTCGTGTACATAACCGCATACGGAACAAACAAATTTTTTCATAATTAAAATCCTCCTTAAGTGAATTAATACCAAATTTTTAACAATATTTATTTATTGTTAACTAATAATAATTATAAATTACATTTTTAAGCTTGTCAAGCTTTTTTTATAAAATGATTTCCAATTTTAATAAAAATATGCTAAACTAATAGAAATGGTTTAAACATTTTTTTAATACATCTTGTGAAAGGAGAATAATATGATAGATTTTCAAATTGGAAAACAATATTATGGTTTTTATTTAAAAGAATATTCTAATGTAGAAGATATTCATGCAAAGGCATATTTATTTGAGCATATCCAAAGTGGTGCAAGATTATTTTATGTGCAGAATCATGATGATAACAAAGTTTTTTTTATTTCTTTTAAAACACCTCCCAGTGATGATTGTGGTACACCTCATATTTTAGAACATTCTGTTCTTTGTGGTTCTAAAAAATATCAAGCAAAAGACCCCTTTAATGAATTGGCAAAAGGTTCTCTTAATACCTATCTTAATGCCTTAACTTATGCAGATAAAACAATGTATCCTGTTGCTAGTAGAAATGAAAAAGATTTTATGAATATGATGGATGTTTATTTAGATGCTGTTTTTTATCCTCGTATTTATGACAAAAAAGAAATCTTTATGCAAGAAGGTTGGCACTATGTTTTAGAGGATAATGCACCTTTGTCCATAAAAGGTGTTGTTTATAATGAAATGAAAGGTGCCTTATCAGACCCTGAAAGAATATTGGACAATGCCATTTCAAGAAGTCTTTTTCCAACTACAACATATGGTTTTGAATCGGGCGGAAATCCGGAAGCAATTCCTAGCTTAACTTACGAAAAATTTTTAGAATTTCATAAAAAATATTATCATCCTTCCAATAGTTACATTTATTTATATGGAGATATGGAAATTGAAAAACAGTTAGAATGGATTGATAAAGAGTATTTAAGCAATTTTGAAAAAGATGCTGCTGTTCCTGAAATTTCATTAGAAAAAGATTTTTTAAACATAGTCTTTACAGAGGATAGTTTTTCTGTTGATACAGAAGGAGATAAAAAAAGAAATACTTTCCTTGCTTATAGTGTCCGTATTGGAAAATCAACAGACCCTACTTTAATTTTAGCATTTGATATATTAAGTTATATTTTGTTAGAAACAAATACATCTCCATTAAAAAGAGCATTAGTAGATGCTGGCATTGCAGAAGAAACAGAAGGATGGTTTGATTCTTCTAGTTATGATATGGTGTTTAGTATTATCGCCAAAAAATCAGAAAAAGAAAATGTTTCTTTATTTAAAGAAATTATTGAAAATACTCTACAGAATATCGTTCAAAAGGGAATCGACAAAAAGCTAATAGAAGCAACATTAAACAGATGGGAATTTTATTTAAAAGAGGAGTACTTTGGAAGTCGACCAAAAGGCTTAACTTATGGCATGAAATTAATGAAAAGTTGGCTGCATGGGGGAAGTCCCATAGAACCACTATGTCATTGGAAACAATTTCAAGTGATAAAATCTGCTTTAACTACCGATTATTTTGAGCAACTCATAAAATCATTATTGTTACAGAATAACAATAAAAGTATTGTTGTTGTTGCACCAGAAAAAGGAAAACAATCCAACATAGAAAGTAACTTCTTAAAAGAAATGGAAACTATAAAGAATCATCTTTCTGAAAAAGAAATGCAACAGTTAATGGCACAAAATAAAGCCTTTGAAAAATATCAGGCAGAGGAAGATAGTCCAGAAATTATCAATCAGATACCATTTTTGCATATTGATGAAATTAATAAAAAAGCAGATATTTTACCTACACAAAAAATTCCAGAGCAATATGATATGATTTTTACCCCACTGGAAACAAATGGAATTGTATACTCTCAATTATCTTTTGATACTTGTACTGTACCAGAAAATCTTTTACCTTATGTTGGACTTGTTGCAAGTGTAATTGGAAAGTTAGATACCAAAAAATATAGCTTTGAACAGTTACCTTTGGAAATCAATTTTTATACTGGTGGAATCAATTTTAGTAATGATATTTATTCCACTTCCAAAAAAGATTGTCGTTCTTTTGTTACAGTAGATGGAAAATTTTTAGAAAAAAATAGTTCTCATTTTTTTGAAATTGTAACTTCTATCTTATTTGAAACAGACTTTAACCAAAAAGAAAATTTAAAAAAGATAATAAAATCAGAAAAAGTAAACCTAGCAAGTTATTTACAAAATGCCCCTCATATGGCTGGGGTAGTTAGAAGTATGAGTCATGTTGCAATAGGTTCTAAAATAAAAGATGAAGTATCTGGTGTTGCTTTTTATGATTCTCTTGTCAAAATAGAACAAGAAGTTGAAAAAGAAATTGACACAGTAATTTCAAAATTAAAAGAAGTATGTTCCTATTTATTTACAAAGCAAAATCTTTTTGTTGCTGTAACTTGTGAAGAATCTAGTTTATCTTGTTATCGACAAGGAATACAACAAATATATGATATGCTTCCAGAAAAATCGTTTAAAAAGCAACACTATGCATTTTTATTTGAAAATGCAAAGGAAGGTTTAATTATTCCTTCTAAAATAAAGTATAACATTCAATCAGGAAATTTAGCAGATTATGGTTATTCTTATACTGGAGCAATGGCAGTATTAAGAAATATATTAGACTCGGAATACCTGTGGAATACTGTCCGTGTGCAGGGTGGGGCATATGGTTGCTACAGTCGTTTTTTAAGAAATGGTAGTGTCTATTTTTATTCTTATAGAGACCCTAGCATACAGAAAACATACCAAGCATATCAAAATGCACCTTTGTTTTTAAAGGAATTTTGCAATACAAATGCGGATTTGACCAAATATATTTTAGGCACTATCAATACTATAGATAGACCTTTGACCAACAAAGAAAAAGCAGATTTAGCAGTTGCTAGATATTTGAATCATGTTACACCAGAAATGCAGCAAACAGAAAGAGATGAAGTCTTAGCTACTACCACTAAAAAAATAAAGGAATATGTTCCTTTATTAGAAAAAATAGTAAAAAGTCAAAATATTTGTACTATCGGAAGTGAAGATGCTATTGTTCTAAAAAAAGACTTTTTTACACAAATATCGCCCTATATGCCTTCTCTTTAATTGATTTTGTAGAAAATACTGTTTTTATTGCTTTTTTGTATAAATTATGATATAAATAAAAGTAGGAATATGGTTTCATTTTGTAAAACAGGTTTCAAAGACGGAATCTGTTTTACTTTTTAGAACATCAAAGAAAATAAGGAGGAAAAAAGATGGGGCTTGATTATAAGGATGCAGGCGTAGATGTAGAAGCAGGATACAAGTCTGTAAAACTAATAAAAGAACATGTAAAAAGTACATTTCGTAAAGAGGTGTTAGGTGACATTGGTGGTTTTGGTGGCATGTTTTCGCTTGGAAGTCTGCAAATGAAAGAACCTGTACTTATTTCAGGAACAGATGGAGTGGGAACAAAATTAAAATTGGCTTTTATCCAAGACAAGCATACTACGGTTGGTATTGACTGTGTAGCCATGTGTGTAAATGACATTATTTGTAATGGAGCACAACCTTTATTCTTTTTGGATTACATTGCTTGTGGTAAAAATGTACCAGAAAGAATTGCTGAAATTGTAAGTGGTGTTGCAGAAGGTTGCCGACAAGCAGGTTGTGCTTTAATTGGCGGCGAAACAGCAGAAATGCCTGGTTTTTATGCAAAAAATGAATATGATATGGCTGGTTTTGCAGTGGGGGTTGTAGACAGAGAAAAAATAATTAATGGCGAAAATATTGTAGAAGGGGATGTTATTATTGGTTTACCTTCTAGTGGAATTCATAGTAATGGTTATTCTCTTGTTCGAAAAATTTTTCGTCCTTCTGAAACAAGCTGCAAAGAATTTGTAACCTCTTTAAATGAAACTTTAGGGGAATCACTTTTAAAACCTACTAAAATTTATGTAAAAGAAATATTACAGTTAATTGAAAAAGTAGAAGTAAAAGGAATCAGTAATATTACTGGTGGCGGATTTATAGAAAACATTCCAAGATGTATTCCAAAAAATAAAAATCTTTGCGCTTACATAGAAGAAGGAACCTGGCCAGTATTACCCATCTTTGATTTAATGCAAAAAACGGGTGATATTAACAGAATGAATATGTATAATACATTTAACATGGGAATTGGTATGATTTGTGTTGTTGCAAAAGAAAATGCAGAAGCAGCTATTCATGCACTTCATGAAATGGGAGAAGAAGGTTATATCATAGGAAAAATCATATCTAGTGAAAAAGAGGTAGAAATATGCTTAAGATAGGTATTTTAGTTTCTGGCGGCGGAACAAATTTTCAAGCAATTATAGATGCAATCTCGTCTGGAAAATTAACAGATACAGAAATTGTAACAGTTGTTAGTTCCAATCCAAATGCTTATGCTTTAGAAAGAGCAAAAAAACATAATATCAATGCAATTTGTATTAGAAAAAAAGATTATGCAACAGATGTATTATATCAACAAGCATTGATTGACCATATGAAAGAAAAAGAAGTAGAGCTTGTAGTTATGGCTGGATTTATGGTTGTCATTGGCTCTTTATTTATCAAAGAATTTGAAAATAAAATTATAAATATTCATCCCTCTTTGATTCCTTCTTTTTGTGGAAATGGTTATTATGGTTTAAAAGTTCATGAGGCTGCTCTAAAAAAAGGTGTAAAAATAACAGGTGCAACTGTTCATTTTGTGACAGAAGAAACAGATGCAGGCCCTATTATTATGCAAAAACCTGTTGCAGTTTTAGAAGGAGATACTCCAGAACAGCTACAAAAACGTGTAATGGAACAAGCAGAATGGGATATATTACCGAATTCTATCCAATTATTTGCACATCATCGGCTAAAAGTTATTGAAAATCATGTTAAAATATGTTAGGAGGAAAAGAAAAATGAAAATTTTAGTTGTAGGCAGCGGTGGGAGAGAACACACGATTGTTTGGAAACTAAAACAAAGTCCTCTTGCGGATAAAATTTATTGTGCACCCGGAAATGCAGGCATCTCTGAATTAGCAGAATGTGTTCCTATTGGTGCAATGGAGTTTGATAAGTTAATTTCTTTTGCAAAGGAAAATGCAATTGACTACACAGTCATTGGCATGGACGACCCTTTAGCTGGTGGTATTGTAGATGCTTTTGAAAAAGAAGGATTAAAAGTATTTGGCCCAAGACAAAATGCTGCCATATTAGAAAGTAGTAAGGCTTTTTCTAAAGATTTAATGAAAAAATATAATATTCCAACTGCATCTTATGAAGTCTTTGATGATTATGAAGCAGCAAAGGAATATTTACAAAAACAAAGTATGCCCATTGTATTAAAAGCAGATGGATTAGCTTTGGGGAAGGGCGTTTTGATTTGTAAAACATTAGAAGAAGCAGAACAGGCTCTAAAAGAAATGATGAAAGAACATAAATTTGGTTCTGCTGGAAACAAAATTGTAATAGAAGAATTTTTAGAAGGTCCAGAAGTTTCTATTTTATCATTCTGCGATGGAAAAACAATCATACCTATGGTAAGCGCCCAAGACCACAAAAGAGCATTTGATAATGACAAAGGGTTAAATACTGGTGGTATGGGTACATTTTCACCAAGTAAATTTTATACAGAAGAAATGGCAAAAAAATGTATGGAAACAATTTTTCAGCCAACAGTAGATGCTATGATAAAAGAAAATAGAAAATTTGTTGGTATTATTTATTTTGGTTTAATGTATACAAAAAATGGAATGAAAGTAATTGAATATAATGCACGATTTGGCGACCCCGAAACACAAGTAATACTACCAAGATTAAAGACGGATTTGTTGGAAATTATGTTAGCTTGTACAAATGGAACATTGGACGAAATTAACATTGAATGGTATGACAATGCAGCAGTTTGCGTTATATTAGCAAGTGGTGGTTATCCGGTTTCTTATGAAAAAGGATATACAATTACAGGTTTAGAGGAAATTGCTAAAAAAGAGAATACTATAGTATTTCATTCTGGAACAGCCAAAAAAGATGGAAAATTTATAACTTCTGGTGGACGTGTATTAGGAATTACTGGAATTGGAAATACTATTGAAGAAGCAATTCAAACAGCTTATGAAGGTGTCAAAATTGTAGATTTTGATAAAAAGCATTTTAGAACAGATATTGGAAAAAAGGAATATTAAAAAGACAAAAACACGTATATAGAAATTATATACGTGTTTTTTATTTTCCCCATATAAAGTTTCGCAAAAGTTATGTTTTGCGAAACTTTATATGGGCTTTTTTATAGGGGATTTCTCCCCTACTTTTACTTTTTTAAATAACCCAACTCTACAGCCTTATCTAACAAATTCTTTAAGTAGTTTGCAATTTCTCTTGCTCCAGATAATGTTTTTTCATTTCTTTTTAACACCTGCTGTTGAGAAACATTATTTTCTATCCACAGTTTTCCATTTGTTTTAAAGTTTAGCATAATTGGCTGTAATCTATCTAATATATTAGCAAAAACAGCTTCTTTTGTTTGTCCTTCCTCAAATTCATACCATAAGTCTTTATATTCCTGTGCTTGGTCACTTGGTAAAATATGATAAATACGTTCAGCTGCTTTCTGTTCTCTTTCTGCTTTATCCTCATTTGCTTTTTCATCATAGCAGAAAGTATCCCCTGCATCAATTTCTACAACATCATGCATAAGCACCATTTTAATAACTTTTAATAAATCTACATCTTCATAGTACTCATTTAAAACAACTGCCATAATTGCAATATGCCAAGAATGCTCCGCATCATTTTCTTTTCTAGTAGCATCTGATAAATAAGTTTGTCTTATAATACTTTTAATCTTATCTAGTTCTAAAATAAATTGCATTTGTTTTTCTAATCGTGTTTCTTTTTGTTCATCCATATACCTTTTTGTTCCTTTCTTAAGAAATAATACCCTCTATTGATAAATAATTTAAAGTATATTATAATGGGTTTATCAAAATATAACAAGGAGGTTTTTTTGCATTGAATCGTAAATTAAAACAATTTTTCTGTATTTTTTCTATTATTTTTTCATTAAGCGCAATTTCTATTTATGCTCATAATGATACTATTTCTGTAGAAATCAATGGAACACATTTAGAAATGAGCCAAGCCCCTAGGATAATAGAAAATAGTACCTTAGTTCCTCTACGTGACATTAGTGATGCTTTAGATGTTACAATTGATTGGAATGGTGATACAAAAACCATTGCTGTATATGGTGTAGATGCTACCTATACTTTAGAAATTGATAATCGAACTGTTTTATCCAAAAATGGTACATCAACTTTAGACACTGCTCCTCGTATCATAGAAAATAAAACTTTTGTGCCACTTCGTTTTATTGCTGAAAGTATGGGAGCTGATGTTGTATGGAATGATGCTTCTAAAACTGTTTCTATTACAACAAATGAAACTGTCGAAAGAATAGAATTAACTTTAGGAAATAAAAAAGTTTATACCGGAGAAAGTATTTCTAACTTAAAAAAAGATTTTGGAGAACCAAATCGTATTGAAAAAAGTATTCATAACTTAAACTGGTATATTTATAATCATGATTATACTCAATTTATTATGGTAGCTGTAAAAGATAATATGGTAGTGGGTTATTATACAAATACAAAGGGCTTTGTATTAAATGACAATATCTACTATGATGCAATTTATCAAGGCGAAAATGATGATGAACAAATTATATTTTATAAAGATACTAATAATGAAGACAAAATATATGCTGTTTTAGTTACACTCCTCCCCTATCAAGATGATAGTGATGAAAATGAAGACGATTCTCAAACATTTTTAGATGTACAATCAAAAGAAAATTTTGATATTTTGAATACCTTCCGAACAAATTATGGAATACCAATTTTAGAATGGGATAACTTATTAGCAGAATCTGCAAATGCACATTGCATTGATATGGCAGAAAACGGATATTTTGCACATAATTCTTTAGATGGCAGAACACACAAAGATAGAATATTAGCAACTGGTATACAAGATACGATTGCTTGGGGAGAAAATATTGTAGCTGGACGTGGATTAGCAGTAGATACCTTTGACTTATGGGTAAATTCTGCTGGTCATCGTATCAATATGCTAAGAAAAAGTTTTACACATGTTGGAATTGCTTCTGTATATAAAGATGGTTCTGTATATACTTATTATTCTGGTCAAAACTTTGTAGAAAAAAATGCACAAAAAGCAAAAGAAGTAAAAGAAATGGATGAAAAACATACAGCAGTAATTCGAGTTCAATAATACAGAAAAAGGTTACATAATATTATTATGTAACCTTTTTCTGTTAAATCTGAAAAAATGTTTTTGTATTCTTTGTTACTATTTCTGCTACTTCATTTTCATCTTTTTTTAGACACTTCGAAATTGTTTTTAAAATGTGCCTTAAATAAGCTGGTTCATTTCTTCTACTACTAACTTTTAAATCTCTTGGAATTAAAAATGGTGCATCTGTTTCAATCATCAATTTATCTAATGGTATCATTTTAATCAATGTCTTTAAATGTTGCCCTCTCCTTTCATCACAAATCCAGCCTGTAATGCCAATAAAGCAACCCATTCTCAAATAATTTTGCAATTCTGTACCATTTCCTGTAAAACAATGTACAACAGAACGATTACAAATTTCCTTATGCTCCATCATTATTTTTTTAAAATCTGTAAAAGCAGCCCTTTCATGTAAAAATAAAGGCATATTTAATTCTTCTGCTAATACAATTTGTTCTTCAAACCACTTTTTTTGTACATCTCTTGGAGAAAAATCTCTATCATAATCTAAACCACATTCTCCAATCGCGCATACTTGTGTTTTTTTTGCTAACTTCCGCAGTTCTGGTATTGTATTTTTATCACATATTTTTGCGTCATGAGGATGCACACCTGCCGTACAATAAAGTTTTCCTGGATATTTTTCTGCAAAACTTGCTGCTTTCTTACTATCATTCAGATGCACACCAGTAATGATTAAAGGAACAACATTTTCTTCTTCTGCCCTTTTCATTACTCCTTCTCTATCAATATCAAATTGTTTATTCATTAAGTTTAAACCAATATCAATAATCTGACTTTTCATAAAACATACCTTTCTTTATTTTTCATCTTCTTCTAATACAAAAGAAATGAGCAGTTCTTCCTGACTTACTTTTTCTCCTTCTTTAATATAAATTTTATCTACAACACCATCTACTTTAGACAAGACAGATGTTTCCATTTTCATAGCTTCTACTGTCATCAATACCATATTCCTGCTTACAATATCCCCTTCTTTTACAAAGATTTTGCCAACAGTACCCGGTATTGTAGAACCTAAATGACAAGGATTATTTTTATCAGCTTTTAAGATTCGGTTGGTATTTACTTCCAAGTTTTTATCTTGTATTTTTACTTCTCTCATAACACCATTAATTTCAAAGGTTAAAGAACGCATGCCTTCTTCATTTGCTTCAGAAGCATCAACATATTTAATCAATAAATCTTTTCCTTCTCCAATATTGATACTTGTTTCTTCCCCTTTTGCTAAACCATAAAAGAAAATATGACTTTCTAACTGAGAAACATCGTTATAATATTCTTGATAATCACAATAGTCATCATACACTTTTGGATACAGAGCATAACTAATTACATTTTTATCTGTAATATGCTTCATAGCATAGGACTGTGTTAAATGATTTTTAATAGCATCAAAATCTTCTGGTGGCAATAATTTTCCGGGACGTTCTGAAATTGCTTCTTTTCCTTTTAATACAATTTTTTGTAATTCTTTTGGGAAACCACCATCTGGTTGACCAATATTGCCAGAAAAATATCCTACAATGGAATCTGGATAAGATAGGTCTTTTCCTTCTATTAAAATATTATCTTTATTTAATCCATTTTTGGACATAAATATTGCCATATCTCCTACCACTTTAGAAGAAGGTGTTACTTTTACAATATTTCCAAGTAAATCATTCGCTTGTTTATAAAGATTTTTGATTTCCTCAAAATTATCTCCAGAACCCATGGATTTTACTTGCGCCAATAAATTGGAATATTGTCCGCCAGGAATTTCATACTTGTAAATCTCTGTGTTTGGTGTATTCATTTCACTTTCAAAGCCTTTATATACTTGTCTTACACCAGCATAATATCGACTTAACTCGTTCAATTCATCAATGTCTAAACCAGTATCTCTTTGTGTACCACGTAATGCTTCTACTACTGCATTCATAGAAGGCTGACTTGTTAAAGAACTCATGGATTGTATTGCAAGGTCAACCATATTTACGCCTGCCTCGGCTGCCATAAGCACTGTACTAACACCATTTCCTGTGGTATCATGTGTGTGTAAATGCAATGGAATTTTTAACTCAGATTTCAAAACAGTAAATAATTCTTTTGCTGCATATGGTTTTAACAAACCTGCCATATCTTTAATGGCAAAAACATGACAACCCATGTCCTGCAATTCTTTTGCCTTTTTCAAATAATAATCAATCGTATATTTCTTTTCTTTTGGGTCTAAAATATCCCCTGTATAACAAATAGCACCCTCTACAATTTTTCCTGTTTTCAATGCTTCTTCAATTGGCATTTTCATGTTTTCAATCCAATTTAAACTATCAAAAACTCTAAAAACATCAATTCCTGTTTCTGCAGAAATTTGAATAAATTTCTGTACTACATTATCAGGATAATTTGCATATCCAACAGCATTAGAAGCTCTTAAAAGCATTTGTATCAATGTATTAGGCATATGTTTTCGCAAAGATTCCAAGCGAACCCAAGGAGATTCTTTCAAAAAGCGATAAGCAACATCAAATGTTGCACCACCCCATGCTTCTACAGAAAAAGCATTTGCCATTGCTTTATTGGTAGCAGATGCTGCTTTGATAAGGTCTGTGGTTCTAAAGCGAGTTGCAACCAAGGACTGATGCGCATCTCTCATGGTACTATCTGTAATAAATAATCTTTTTTCCTTCATTAATTGCTGAGTATATTCTTTTGCACCTAATCTTAAAAAGTGATCCCTTGCGCCAACAATCTTTTCATTGGTTCCAAATGTAGGGATAGGAATTGGTTCCAGTTCTGGTTTTTTTCCATGCGTTTCATTGACAATTTGATTTCCTATAAATTCTGCAATCTTAGTTGCTCTATCTTGTCCCAATGTAATTTTAAATAATTCTGGCGTTTGTTCGATAAAAGTTGTAGTACATTTTCCTTCAATAAATGTTTTACTTTGCAGCACATTGATTAAAAAAGGAATATTTGTTTTAATTCCTCTGATTCTTGTTTCTTTTAATGCTCTTACAGCTTTTTTAGTTGCTTTTTGAAAATCTCTATCATAAGCAATTACTTTTACCAATAAACTATCATAATAAGGTGTAATCTCACCACCTGTGTAAGCAGTACCGCCATCTAATCGAATGCCATTACCAGCCGCGGAACGATAAACGGAAATTTTTCCAGTATCAGGCAAGAAGTTATTTGCTGGATCCTCTGTTGTAATTCTCATTTGTATAGCATGTCCATTACAATGGATAGATTCTTGAGAAGGAATATTGATTTCTGGGGAATTTAATGGATAACCTTCTTCAATTAAAATTTGAGCTTGTACAATATCAATGCCAGTAATTTCTTCTGTAACAGTATGCTCTACTTGAATACGGGGATTCATTTCAATAAAATAGTAATTTTCATCTGCATCTACTAAAAATTCCAAGGTACCTGCATTTTTATATCCTACATGTTTTGCAATTCGGATAGCATCTGCAAATATTTTTTCTCTTGTTTCCATACTAACAGTAGAAGCTGGGGCATACTCTACTACTTTTTGATGTCTTCTTTGCACAGAACAATCTCTATCAAAAAGATGTACTACATTTCCATATTTATCACCTAATACTTGCACTTCTATATGCTTTGGATTTCTTAAATATTTTTCAATAAATATTTTATCATCTCCAAAAGCCTTTTTAGCTTCATTTCTTGCTTCTTCAAATTCTTTTGGCATTTCTTCTGCACTATTGACAATACGCATACCACGTCCGCCACCACCATTAGAAGCCTTTAACATGACAGGATAACCTACTTTTTCCGCAATTTCCATCACTTCTTTTTCAGATTTTACTGCATGGTCAACACCGGGAATAATTGGAACATTGCACTTAATTGCAATCTGTTTAGAAGAAATTTTATCTCCCATTGCATACATCACTTCTTTATCTGGCCCTATAAAAGCAATTCCTTCCTTTTCACAGGCTTTTACAAACTCTGGATTTTCCGATAAAAAACCATATCCGGGATGAATAGCATCTGCCCCCTTTGCTTTCGCAATACGAATAATTTCCTTCATATCTAAATAAGCATCAATAGGTCCTTTTTCTTTGTTCAACATATAGGCTTCATCTGTCTTTGTTCGGAATAAAGAATATTTATCCTCTTTAGAAAAAATTCCTATTGTTTGAATTCCAAGCTCATTCAATGCTCTATAAACACGAATGGCAATTTCACCTCTGTTTGCTACAAGTACCTTTCTAAACTTGTTAATTTTTACTTCTTGCACAGTAATCCTCCTTTATTTTTTCGATTATCATATTATAATATAATTTCTGTTATTCGTAAACTATCAATTTTATTTTTTGCCAATACAATATGCAATTACTTGTATTAGAGTTTTACATTCTACAACCTCAATATTTTGTAATGGTATCTTTCTCATAGAATTTTTAGGAATAAAAACCTTTACAAATCCCATTCTATCCAATTCTCTGACACGAGATTCCATAGAAGGAACTTTTTTTAATTCTCCTGTCAATCCCACATCTGCAATAAAGGCATAATCCCAAGGAATTGGCTTATGATATACAGAGGAAGCAATACACATAATAACAGCTAAATTAACTGCTTGCTCTTTTAACTTAATTCCACCCGTTGTCTTAATAACAACATTTTTATCATATAGTGCAATTTTTCCCTTTTGTTCTAAAATAGAAATTAATGTATTCATCTGGTCTTTTTTCATCGCTTCACAAACACGAGAAGGATATGGTGTAAAAGAATTAGAAACAAGACTTTCAATTTCCGAAATAACAGGACGAGAACCCTCTCTAATTACTGTAATTGTGCTACCAGAAACCATTTCTCCCTCTTCTCTTTTGGTAACAAAAAATTCAGAAGGATTATCAATAGACAATAACCCTTTTTCTGTCATAGTAAAAAAACCCATTTCTCCTGTACTACCAAATCTATTTTTAGTGGCAATAATACTCCTCAACTCTTCTTCATGATTTCCTTCCATTAATAAAACAGTATCTACTAAATGTTCCAATGAACGCAAGCCTGCCATTTCATCATTTTTATTCATCTGTCCAATCAACATAACTGCTCTTTGCCTGTGCTTATTTTTAGCACATTGTACTAATGCATTTGCGCACTCCATTGTTTGAGTAGGATTTCCTGCCCTTGCTGGCAAAAACTCATCTAATGCAAAAGTTTGAATACTATCTGCAATAATAAAATCTGCATCTATTTCTGCAACTGCTTCCAACACACTATTTAAACTTGTATCTGCAATAATCCAAATGTTCTCATGAATTTGTTCTAAAATACGGTCTGCTCTATTTTTAATTTGACTATCACTTTCTTCTCCTGTTGCATATAATACCCTTTTTCCTTGTTTTGCAATTTCTCCTGCAATCGCCAAGGTTAAAGTAGATTTTCCCCCTCCAGGTGGAGAAGTTAATATTGTTACAGAATCTTTTACAATACCACCTCCCATTACTCTATCAAACTCCTGTATGCCTGTTAAAATTCTTTGATTTTTTCCCACTTCTACATTTGCTAATTTTAACGCTTTTGGAAAATTCTTTTTTACACCATTACTTTTTTCTTTTTTATTAAAAGAAGAACTTGCTTCCTCAAAACTATTCCAAGCACCACACTCAGAACAGCGCCCCATCCATTTTAGGGATTCATAACCACATTCTGCACATTTATAAATAGTTTTCGTTTTCAAATAATTATCTCCTATCCTTAATTAACAAAAAATGGACTGTTTTTACAGTCCATTTTTCTGTCAGTAATCAATTTATTTTTTTGATTTCTACTGTTTTTGTTACATTTTGCTGCATTTCAACACTAAAATTTACTTTGCCAGCCATATTTGTTTTTATCTTTCCTACATTTACACTATCTACCAAAATTTTATATTCCATTTCAGGTGCTAATTCCAATGTTAATTGTAAATCTTCATTTCCTTCCAAAACAAAGTCAACACCTTTTTCTGTCATAGTAAAATTATGTACAGTTGCACCAGGAACTGCTTCTAATATCATTTTCCCATTTTTTTCTAATTTTGTAATTTCTTTAAATGTTTTTACTTTATACAAATCGCCTTCTACTTCAAAATCTAATACTTTCTTTTTGGAATCTAAAAGATAATTGCCAAAACTAATTGTCCCATTACTTTCTTGTCTAATTAACTCTTGTATTACACTCATTTTTTATTCCTCCTGATTGTAGATTCCTATGGTAATATTTCATTGAAAAAAATGTATCTTTATACATATTATATCATAAAAAAAATGCTGAGTATACTGAAATTTCAAAAATAAAAAGAAAAAACTTTTTATTTTTATAAAAGAGCGTTTTTCAAAAAAATTTCAAAAAACGCTCTACAGTCCTTAACAATTAGTTTCTTCTACTTTTTGCAGCACAAAATTTTTATCCTCTACATTTATTTTTATCTTGTCCCCTTTTTGGAACTTTCCTTCTAAATATTGTTCTGCAAAAAAGTTTTCAATTTTAGATTGAATTGCTCTGCGCAATGGTCTTGCTCCATAAGCCTGGTCATATCCTTCTGTAGCAATCAAAGAAATAGCTTCTTCTGAAAAAGATAACTCAATTTGCATATTTTCTTTCGCTCTTTCAATCACCGTTTTA
Organism: uncultured Clostridia bacterium; assembly: GCA_910587195.1. Taxonomy (GTDB): domain Bacteria; phylum Bacillota; class Clostridia; order Lachnospirales; family Anaerotignaceae; genus Coprocola. Next base: position 58,016 of record CAJUKL010000005.1, read on the forward strand.
CTCATAAGAGATACAATCTGTTTTAAATTCTCTTGATTTAAAGTATGGAATACAATTGTTTCATCAATACGATTTAAAAACTCTGGCTTAAAAATTTGTTTTACTTCTTCCATAACACCTTTTTTCATTTTATCATAATTTTGTTCTTCATTTTCCACGGCAACAAAGCCTAATCGTTTTGGTGCAGCAATATTTTTTGCACCAGCATTAGATGTCATAATAATTACTGTATTTTTAAAATCAATTTTTCTTCCATGTCCATCTGTAATATGTCCATCATCTAATACTTGAAGTAAAACATTAAACACATCAGAAGATGCTTTTTCTATTTCATCAAACAATATAACAGAATAAGGATTTCTGCGCACTTTTTCGCTTAATTGTCCTCCTTCCTCATATCCTACATATCCGGGAGGAGAACCTATCATTCTGGAAACACTATGTTTTTCCATATATTCTGACATATCAATCCGTATCATAGCTGTTTCATCACCAAATAAAACTTCTGCTAATGCTTTTGATAATTCTGTTTTTCCTACACCAGTTGGACCTAAAAACAAAAAGGAACCAATCGGACGATTAGGGTCTTTTAATCCAACACGACCACGACGCACTGCTTTTGCAATCGCAGAAACTGCTTCTTCTTGTCCAATCACCCTTTTATGAAGTTCTTCTTCCATATGGAGCAACTTCTGACTTTCTTCTTCTTTTAAACTTTTAACTGGAATACCTGTCCACTTAGAAATAATATCTGCAATTTCTTCTTTTGTAACCGTTTGTCCGCTTTGCTTATTTTTTTGTTCCCATACAGATTTTGCATTTTCTAATTGTTTTTTTAATTCTACTTGCTGTTTTTTTACTTCACTAGCCTTTTCAAATTCCTCTGTTTTAATTGCTTCCTCTTTTTCTTTTTCCAATTCTTCTAATTTTTCTTCTAATTCCTTAATATCTAAAGGCATTGTCACTGTTTTTAAGCGTAAACTGGAAGCCGCTTCATCAATTAAGTCAATCGCTTTATCTGGTAAATATCTATCTGGCAAGTAACGAATTGCCATTTTTACAGCAGATTCAATCGCTTCATCTGTAATAGTAACATTATGATGTACTTCATAACGGTCTTTTAAACCTTTTAACATACTAATTGCTTTTTCTTCTTCTGGTTCTTCTACCTTTACTGGCTGAAATCTTCTTTCAAAAGCTGCATCTTTTTCAATATATTTTCTATATTCTTCTAAGGTAGTTGCTCCAATTAGTTGTATTTCTCCTCTTGCCAACAAAGGTTTTAAAATATTAGAGGCATCAATCGCTCCTTCTGCTGCACCTGCTCCAATAATCGTATGAATTTCATCAATAAATAATATAATATTTCCATCACTTTGTACTTCTTTTAAAGATTTTTTCATTCTTTCTTCAAATTCTCCACGATATTTAGAGCCAGCTACCATAGAAGATAAATCAAGACTCACAATTTTTTTATCCTTTAAAATAGAAGGAATATTTCCCTCTGAAATTTTTTGCGCCAGTCCTTCTACAATAGCCGTTTTTCCAACACCAGGGTCACCTACAAGACAAGGACTATTTTTTGTTCTTCTACTTAATATCTGTATAATTCTTTCAATTTCTCGCTCTCTACCAATAATAGGGTCAAATTTATTATTTTTTGCAAGACTCGTTAAATCTCTACCATACTTATCTAAATTTTCTGTAATTGACTTTTCGGATAAATTTTCTGTATGATGTCCCATACCGGGAACCATTTGACTTTCACTTTCTCCTAACATCATCATAATATCTTCATACAGTTTTTGCGCATTTACTCCCATTATCACCAATATCTTCACAGCAATACTATCTGTTTCCTTCATAAGTGATAATAATAAATGTTCCGTACCGACATAACCTGTACCCATATGTTGCGCTTCTTGGTTACTAAATTCCAACACTCTCTTTGCACCAGGAGTAAAATCTTGTGGAATATAAGAAATTGCGCCATGGCTCATTAAAGTGGTAATTTTTTCAAAGACACTATCTGATGTTACGCCTTGTTCTTCTAATGCTTTGCAAGCCACACTATCCTCTACTAAAGTTAAACCTAAAAGAATATGCTCTGTTCCAATAAAACGATTTCCTAGTTTTAAAGCAGATTCTTGTGCTAATTGTAAAACAGCTTGCGCTTTTTTGGTATATCTTCTTTGCATATGTAACCCTCCTTTTGGGTTATTTGTAATAGTATTGTTAGCCAATCACTTTTATGATTGCTAATTTTTCTATAAAAGAAAAGAACAATTCGTTCTTTTCTTAGAAATTATTATAATACAAAATTAAAAAAATACAACAGCAGAATAATGACAAATTTATTCAAAAACTGTAAACTTTGAAAAAGGTTCTTGTTTTGGAATGCTTTGCAATATTAGTTTTTCCTTCGTTTTAGGGTGTTCTAAAGTTAAACGATATGCCCACAATGCAATCATAGTTCCTTTTTTCCACTTCTGCAACGTATTATATTTTTGGTCACCCCAAATAGGAAGTCCTACATGAGCAAGCTGCACCCTAATTTGATGATGACGACCTGTTTCCAATCTTATTTTACATAAAGAATAATATTGTTCTTCTTCCTCTATTATTTGCATTGTTTGATAAGTTAATACAGCTTTTTTGCTATTTCTATTTTTTTCCTCTGTAACAAAAGATAAATTTGTTTTTCCATTTTTCTGTAAATAATTTTCCAATGTTTCTTGCTGTTTTGCCTTTCCGCAAACAACTGCAACATATTCTTTTTTTATCTGATTTTGTTGTACCATTTGAGAAAGTTTTGCTTCTTTCTTTTTAGAAAAAAGCAAAACACCTCCCACTGGTCTATCTAAACGATGCACTAAATCAATAGTATCATTTTTTAAGTAACGATGTAAAGCTGTCAATATGTCTATATCTCCTGTTTTATCTGGCTGAGTCGGCACACCTGGAGGCTTTACTACGCAAATTAAAAAATCGTCTTCATATAATATGGTATCTTCTATCATAAAAAGTTTCCTCTTTTTACTTCTTTTAATACAACACTACTATAAGGCTTTAAAGTTAAATATAGTTTTCCTTTATTTACCTTATGAGAAATAACATTAATCGAAAATCCAATTTCTGTTGATGTTAAAATTGCTTGCATTTCTGCATTTGCAGAAACTCCCATTTGCCAAACAGGTATCTCTACTTTCTTTTCTTCTTCTGTATTATTTAAAGCAACAACAATCTTACTTTTTTTATCAAACCTACCATAACTTAACAAACCATATCCTGTATATAAAAAGATAAGAGAACCTGTCTTTAATGCACTATATTGTTTATGGATTTTAATAATTGCTTTATGAAATTCTAATAAGTCAATATCCTCTTTTCCCCAAGGATATGTTCTACGATTATCTGGGTCTGTCCAACCCGCTACCCCTGCTTCATCTCCATAATATATAGTAGGTGCACCCGGCCATGTCATTTGTATTACAACTGCCTCTTTCATAATTCCTTTGTTGATTCCATTGTTTGCAGCCTCATGTCCTAATGTATGAAGTCGTCCCACTGTTTTATTTGTTCTTGTCAAAAATCTAGAATGGTCATGATTAGAAAGTTCATTCATAGAAATTTGTATGGATTGCTTTGATAGTTTTGCCATTTGATATAACATTGCATTTTTGAAAACAATACTATTGTTTAATAAATCCTTTTTAAAATCTTCACTATGTTTTTCCATTCCTGTTAAAAACCATGACACCGGTTCCATAAAAGCATCATAATTCATAATGGTATCCCATTGGTCGCCTTGTAACCAAGAAGATGCATCTCCATAATGTTCCGCTAATATAATTGCGTTTGGATTTGCAGATTTTACAGCATCTCTAAACTTTTTCCAAAAATAATGATTAAAATTTGGATTTGTTCCTAAATCAGCTGCTACGTCTAAACGCCAGCCATCTGCATTAAAAGGAGGAGATACCCATTTTTTAGCAATTCCCATAATATACTGAAATAGTTCTGGAGATTCAAAATTTAACTTCGGATGGTTTGGATGTCCCCACCAACCATCGTAAGTTCCGCTTTCTTTCCAATAAAAATAATTATGGTAAATACTATTACTTTCTATAAAAGCACCCGCAGGATATTTCCCTGTAAAACCATAAAAATTTTCTCTATCCATCCATTTATGGAAAGCACCACAATGATTAAATACACCATCAAGAATTACTTTAATTCCTCTTTTATGTGCTTCTTCCACAACCTTACAGAAAAAAGTATTACTTGCTTCTAGATTTTCTGGTGCAGTTGTTCTTTGAATATACATTGTAGCATGGTTATTATTAAACTTTTCAAAAACAAGAGGAGAACCTCCATCTTCAACTACAACACCAATATGTGGGTCAACATAGTCATAGTCTTGCGTATCATATTTATGATTGCTTGGAGAAACAAAAATTGGATTAAAATAAATTGCCTCTACTCCTAATTGTTCCAAATAATCTAATTTATCCAATACACCTTGTAAATCTCCACCATAAAAATGCCTAAAGTCTTCTACTTCTGGTGGAGCATCCCATTCCATAGCCTGCACAGGCTTTCCTAAGTAAATGTATTCATTTGTTTTTACATCATTTTCTTGATTACCATTACAAAAACGGTCTACATAAATTTGATACATAACAGCACCTTTTGCCCAGTCAGGTGTTTTAAAGTTTCTTATTACAGTAAACCAAGTTCCTTCTTCTAAATTTTGATGTAAACCACTCTTTGTATAATAATAAGAGCTATTTCCTTGCACTAATTCAAAATAATAAGATTTTGTTTTGTTTGTTGGTGGTAAAAAACCTTCATAGAAATCAAAAAACTTTTCTTGCTTGCATACTTTCATTGGTATTTTTTCACCATCATAACATAAATAAACGTCATCCATATTTCCTCTACCCGTTCGTATCAATACTTGAACGGTATCACTGCTGGTTGGTTCTGATGGAATTCTAAAATTTTCTGTTTCATCACTAAAAATAGATTCAATACTTAAAATATCTTTACTTAATTCTGCATTACAAAGTATTTTTCCGGCAATACTTAATTCTTTATAAGGTACTGAAAGGTAAAGGCTCATGCTAACTCTCCTATCCTGCATACAATTCTTTTTACTCTATACAATTTTATTATAAATGCCAATAGAAATCATGTCAAATGTATTTATTCGAGCATATGAAAAAAGACTACCTGCCGATGATAGTCTTTTTCCACAAAGAGAAGGTATTTCTTATTGGGATTGCAGCCTAAAAGACTGCATTGTGAAAATATTGGGGAGTTTTCACATTTTTATTATAGCATTACTTATATCATCTGTCTACTAAAAATTCAAAAATATAATGAATTTTTTTCAATACAAGAGATTTTTTTGTCTAAAATAAACCAAATTTTAGTTTAACTGGTATAATCTGACAAAATTTTATATAAATTTTCATCACCTGTTACAGAAATCCCCTCTAATAATCTTTCTCTTTCTTCTAATGGTAATGCAGAAAGAGGTGTATTTGTTATTTCATGTAATATAATTCCATGTTGTGGTTCTTTATAAAAGACAGCAACATATCCATTTTTTTCTCCTATAATATATTGCTCATTACTTTTCGCTTCTAATGTTTTTCTCATGACAACCTCTTTAGAAGAAAAAGAAATAATCTGCCAATCCGTATACACTTTTTTCATATCTTCTAGTGTCATATCTAATAAAAAATATGGTGGCACATCTTCCAATGTTTGTGTTACACCATCTTCTGTATAATAATATTCATATACCATTTTTGTAGAAGGTGTAATTCTCCCCGACTCTATCGTAGCTGTAATACTATCTTCTTCTATTTCCTCTTTTGTTTTTTGAATTTTTTTTTCATATATTCCAATCGTAACTGTGCAACTAACCACAGTAACAAAACAACAAATTACAAATATCCATAACATTTCTTTTTTTTTCATACTATCCCTCCTGTACCATATCCATAAGTATGTACAGGAGTTTCCAATTTTATACAGATAAATGTTCTTCTTTTGTAAATTCACCATATTTACGAAAACGAGAATAACGTTGTTGCAATAATTCTTCTGTTTTAAGACTTTTTAATAAATTTAACTCCTCTATCAATAATCTTTTTAAAATAGATGTTGTATATTCTAAATTTTCTGCTAAACCTTCTGGTGCTTCTGGTATGATTTTTTCAATAACACCATTTTTTAATAAATCTGGTGCTGTTAATTTCATTAATTCTGCTGCATCTGAAGAACGCTCCGGAGAACGCCATAAAATACTGGCAAATCCTTCTGGAGAAAGTACAGCATACATTCCATTATCTAACATCCATACTCTATCTGCTAAAGCAAGTGCTAAAGCTCCCCCACTTCCCCCTTCTCCTATAAAAATACTAAGAATAGGTACTGTTAAGCCTGCCATTTCCATTAAATTTCTAGCAATCGCTTCTCCCTGCCCTCTTTCTTCTGCCCCAACACCACAATAAGCACCAGAAGTATTGACAAAAAGAATTACCGGACGATGAAATTTTTCTGCTTGTTTCATCAGACGTAATTGTTTTCGGTATCCTTCTGGATTAGGAGAACCAAAACTTCTTTTTACATTTTCTTCTATCGTATGTCCCTTTTGTACTCCAATTACTGTTACTGGTTGTCCATCTAATAAAGCAATACCACCTACCATTGCTTTATCATCTGCAAAACATCTATCTCCATGCAGCTCTATAAAATCTGTAAAAATATGCTCTATAAACTCTAATGTCGTCGGTCTTGATACCATTCTGGATTTTTTTACAATTTCCATTGCTCTATTTTCCATTTTCAAAGACCCCCTTTTGACAATGTAGTTTTAATATTTGTATCAATGTATTTTTCATTTCTGTTCTTACCACAATCTTATCTAAAAAGCCATGCTCTAATTGAAATTCTGCCGTTTGAAATTCATCAGGAAGTTTTTCGTTAATTGTACCTTCAATTACCCTTCTACCTGCAAAACCAATCGTTGCATTTGGCTCTGAAAGAATAATATCTCCTAAACTAGCAAAACTAGCAGAAACACCGCCAGTTGTTGGGTCTGTCATAACAGAAATATAAAGTAGTCCTTCTTTTTCATGACGATTTAAAGCAGCACTTGTTTTTGCCATCTGCATCAGAGAAATAATTCCCTCTTGCATTCTAGCACCACCAGAAGCAGTAAAAATAATTACAGGCAACTTTTTTTCTGTTCCTCGTTCTATCGCTCTTGTGATTTTTTCTCCCACCACAGAACCCATGGAAGCCATCATAAAATGGCTATCCATTACCGCTAAAACAGTATCATATCCTCCAATTTTACAAAATCCTGTTACAACAGCATCTTTTAATTCTGTTTTAACTTGCGCCTTTTCAATAATTTTATCATAGTCAGGATAATTCATAGGATTTTTTGCCTGCATATCTTTGTCCCATTCCTCAAAAGAATTTTCATCTGCAATTAAAGCAATTCTTTCTCTTGCTGTTAAACGAAAATGATAACCACAGCTAGGACAAATTTTATATTCATTCATTTCTTTTGTATAAATTGTTTTATCACAATTTTTACATTTTATCCAAAGTCCGTCTGGTATACTGGGGGTTTCTGCCTCTGCTACAGAAACGGCTTCTGGAGGATTCATTCTAATGTAATTCTTTTTTTTAAATAATTTCATGAATCTTCCCTCCGATAAATTTATTTTATAATTTCATTTGCAATAAAAGAAGTATCAAAATCTCCTTTGATATACTTTTCATTTGTCAAAATTTCTTCCATAAATTCAATATTTGTTATCACACCTTCAATGACAAATTCATGTAAACAACGCCTCATTTTTTCAATGGCTTCTATTCTGTTTTTACCATGAACAATGACTTTTGCTAACATGGAATCATAAAAGGGCGGAATATCACAACCAGCATAAATAGCACTATCAATTCTTGTTCCCATACCTCCTGGCATCAGCAAAAAATCAATATGACCCGGAGAAGGAACAAAATTCATTTTGGGATTTTCTGCATTAATTCTACATTCAATCGCATGACCATTCATTACAACATCCTTTTGTTGTAATTCCAATTTTTCACCAGAAGCAATTTTTAATTGTTCTTTTACAATATCAACACCAGTAATCATTTCTGTAATAGGGTGTTCTACTTGAATCCGAGTATTCATTTCCATAAAATAAAAATTAGTTCCATCATATAAAAATTCTATGGTGCCAGCGTTTTCATAACCTACTGTTTTTGCTGCTCGAACAGCCGCTTCTCCCATCTTTTTCCTTATTTCTTCAGAAATAGCAATAGAAGGTGCTTCTTCCAATACCTTTTGGTTTCTTCTTTGCAAAGAACAATCTCTTTCCCCTAAATGAACAACATTTCCAAAACGGTCACCTAATATTTGTATCTCAATATGTCTAGCATGTTCAATGACCTTTTCCATGTACATTTTATCATCACCAAAAGCAGCAATCGTTTCATTTTGTGCAGCCTCATAAGAGGAAATTAAGTTTTTTTCTTCTCTTACAATGCGAATTCCTTTTCCGCCACCACCTGCTGCTGCTTTAATCATTACAGGATACCCTATTTTTTTTGCCATTTCCAGTGCTTGTTCTGCTGTATCTACAGTCCCATCACTACCAGGAACAACAGGAACATTTGCTTTTTTCATCATTGCTCTGGCATTAGATTTATTTCCCATCATATCAATGACTTCTGGAGATGGCCCTATAAATTGAATATTACATTCACGGCACATAGCAGCAAAGGTACTATTTTCTGCTAAAAAACCAAATCCCGGATGAATTGCTTGTGCTTTTTTTGCTACTGCTGCACTGATAATATTTTCCATATTCAAATAACTATCTATTCCCTTTGCTGGCCCGATACAAACTGCTTCATCTGCTAACTGTGTATGAAGTGCATCTCTATCTGGTTCTGAAAATACTGCAACCGTAACAATTCCCATTTCTCGGCAGGCTCTAATAATACGAACTGCAATTTCTCCTCTATTTGCAATCAATACTTTATGAAACATTTTAAAACACCTCAAATTATCCGATTAAAAATGTAAATTCCCCTTCAGCGGCTTTTTTATCCCCCACATAGGCAATTCCTTTTCCAATTCCTGCATTTTTTCTTAATTTTATAATACTTACTTCTAAACGTAAAGTATCACCAGGGACAACTTGCTTTCTAAATTTTGCTTTATCAATCGCACCAAACAACACCGTCTTTCCTTTATATTCTTCCATAGACAAAATAGCAACTGCTCCAGCTTGCGCCATTGCTTCAATTATTAATACACCTGGCATAACAGGTCTTTCGGGAAAATGTCCTTGAAAAAAGGGTTCATTCATTGTTACATTTTTTGTTGCAATCACTTTTTCACCAGGTATCATTTCCTCTACTCTATCAATCAATAAAAAAGGGTATCTATGTGGTATGATAGCCATAATTTCTTCTATATTCATTCTTTTCTTTCCTCCACTACCTTTTTATTTAATTTTAAATAAAGGTTGTCCATATTCCACCAACTCCTCATTTATAACATAAATTTCTGCAATTTCTCCAGAATAAGGGCTTGGTATTTCATTCATAATCTTCATTGCTTCTACAATACAAAGGGTATCCCCTTCTTTTACTTTATCTCCTACTTTTACAAAACTTGGTTTATCACTACCAGGAGCAGCATAAAATGTTCCAACAATAGGAGATTTTACAAGATTACCACTTGGTTCCTCTTGTTTTTTTTCTTTTAAAACTTCTGGAACAGAAATTTCTGCTGCTTGTATAGACACTGTTTGTGCAGTATTTTGTTCTGTTGTATGAGAAATAACAGCATCTTTATTTTTACTCATTTTAATGGAAACATTATCCATATTTAACTCAAAATTAGTCAAGAGAGAACCATTAACAATAGAAATCAGTTCTTTTACTTCTGCATAGTTCATATTCAGCCCTCCCACTTTTTAAAGCAAAGTACACCATTATGTCCACCAAATCCTAAAGAATTAGATAAAGCATACGTAATATTTGCTTTTCTTCCTACATTTGGAACATAATCTAAATCACAAGCTTCATCTTTTTGTTCGTATCCAATAGTTGGTGGTAAAAATCCTTCTTCTAATGCTTTAATACAAGCGATTGCTTCAATAGCTCCTGCAGCTCCTAACAAATGCCCTGTCATAGATTTTGTAGAACTTACTGGCACTTGATAAGCATATTCCCCTAATGCACGCTTAATAGCAGCTGTTTCTCCAGAGTCATTTGCTTCTGTACTTGTTCCATGTGCGTTAATATATCCTAATTCTTTTGCTGTAATGCCAGCCTCAGACATAGCCATCTCTATTGCATTGGCAGCACCTTCTCCATCTGGACATGGCGCAGTAATATGATATGCATCACAAGTAGAACCATATCCCACAATTTCACCATAAATTTTTGCACCGCGATTTAAAGCATGTTCCAACTCCTCTAATAATAAAATGCCTGCACCATCTCCCATAACAAACCCACTTCTATTTTTATCAAAAGGTTTACAAGCCTTTTTAGGGTCATCGCAAGTTGTCAATGCAGTTAAATTACTAAAACCTGCTAATCCAATTCTTGTAATAGAATATTCTGCACCACCTGCAAAACAAACGTCTAAATACCCATGCTTAATATTTCTATAGGCTTCCCCAATCGAGTTGGTACTTGTTGCGCAAGCAGTTACAATAGATTCACAAGTGCCTTTTGCTTGAAATTTTAATGCAATATTTCCGGCTGCCATATTTCCAATCGCCATAGGAATAAATAAAGGAGAAACTTTAGAAGGTCCTTTTTCACTTAATTTAATAATTTGTTCTTCTATCGTCCACAAACCGCCAATGCCAGAACCTACAATAGTGCCAAAACGCTTTGGGTCAACCTCTCCTTCTTTTAATCCACTCATTTCATATGCTTGTGTTGCAGCAGCAATGCCATAAATAGAAAACATATCATTTCTTTTTGTTTCTTTTTTAGCTACATATTTTTCAGCTTCAAAGTCTTTTACTTCTGCTGCAATTTTTACTTTAAATCCTTCTGTATCAAACTTTTTAATATAATCAATTCCACAAACTCCATTTTTTAAGCCTTCCCAATAGCTTTCTACATCATTTCCCAACGGAGTAATCGCACCCATACCTGTAATTACACATCTTTTCATGTATTTAACCTCCTTAGCACATCGCCATACCACCATTTACATGGATTACTTGTCCTGTGATATATTGGCTTTTTGCCAAAAACACTGCTGTTTGTGCAATATCTTCTGCTTTTCCTAATTTCTTCATAGGAATTTGTGCTGTCATCTGTTTTACAATCTCCTCTTTTAATCCTGCTGTCATATCTGTTTCAATAAATCCTGGTGCAATCGCATTGCAAGTAATACCTCGAGAAGCAACTTCTCTTGCAACTGATTTTGTCATACCGATAATACCTGCTTTTGACGCTGCATAGTTTACTTGTCCTGCATTTCCTATAACACCTACAATCGAAGAAATATTGATAATTGTTCCAGAACGTTTTTTAATCATGCCATTAATGACATGACGTATCATGTTAAAGCTCCCTTTTAAATTAGTATTTAATACAGCATCAAAATCCTGCTCTGTCATACGCATTAAAAGACCATCTTTTGTAACTCCTGCATTGTTTACTAAAACATCAATGCTTCCAAATATTTCTATTGCCTTTTCAACAATTTCCTTTGCCTTTTCAAAGTCAGAAACATCGCCTTGTATCGGGAAACATTTTACACCATAACTCTCTATTTCTGCAATCAATTCATCAGATACTGCACTTCTATAATTCAGCACAATATTACTTCCTTCTTTTGCAAAAGCAATCGCAATCGCTTTTCCAATTCCCTTTGCTGCACCAGTTACGAAAACGGTTTTTTCTTTTAACATATTAAATTCCTCCACACTTTACCCAAGCAGTTTTTCCACTGTTTTTTCTAATGTTTTTTGATTTTCTACATTTAATATCGTTGCCCCTTTTACAGTTCTTTTTACAAAACCACTCAATGTTTTGCCGGGCCCGATTTCTATAAAGGTATCCACCCCTTTTTTTGATAATGTTACCACTGTTTCTTCCCATTTTACAGGACTCATAACTTGCTTTATTAAAAGAGGAATAATTTCCTCGTTATTTTCCACTTCCTGCCCTGTTACATTTGTAATAACAGGGATAGTCATATCACATAAATGTAGCTGCTGTAACTCTTGCGCTAATTTTTCAGAAGCAGGCTTTAATAATGCAGTATGGAATGGGCCACTTACATTTAATTTTGATACTATTTTTGCTCCATTTTCTTTTGCTGCAGCAGCAGCTTTTGCTGTTGCTTCTGTTTCTCCTGCAATTACAATTTGTCCTGGAGCATTATAATTTGCAGGTGTTACAAAGCCATACTGACTATATTCTTGGCAAATATTTTCTACTTGCTCTCTTTCCATTCCAATGATGGCATACATACTGCCTTTTCCTTCTGGTACAGCTTCTGTCATAAAGCGTCCCCTTTTTTGCACTAGTTTCACAGCATCTTCAAACTGAAATACACCACTTGCAGTATAAGCACTATACTCTCCCAAACTTAAACCAGCCACATAATCGGCTCTGATTCCTTTTTCATTTAAACAGGCTAACGCTGCCATACTCATTGTTAAAATAGCAGGCTGTGTAAATTCTGTTTGATTCAATTTTTCTTCTTGCTCAAAACAAATATTGCTAAGAGAAAAACCTAAAGCATCATCTGCTCTTTGAAATATTTCTTTTGCACAAGCATATTGTTCTTGCAATTCTTTTCCCATGCCGACATATTGAGCACCTTGCCCACCAAATAAAAAAGCTGTTTTCATGATTTTTCTCCTATTTTCCTTCCTTTATTTTCATATTTTGACATTTTCCGATAATGATAAGCAAGGGAGCATATGCTCCCCTTATTACCTCATCAGTTTTTCTGCATCTCCCATAATGGCATGATACTCATGATAAAGTTCTTCTATAATTTCCTTTGCAGTTTGTTCTTTATTCACTAAACCTGCAATTTGCCCAGACATAACAGAACCATTTTCTATATCTCCATCATGAACGGCTTTTTTTAATGCACCTCTACCTAATTTTTCTAATTCTTCAGCAGGTGCATTTTGTTTTTCTAACGCTTCATAAGCTCGTGCCATTTTATTACGAATAACACGAACAGGATGACCTGTTGATAAACCAGTTGTTGTGGTATCAATATCTTTTGCTTTTAAAATTCTTTGTTTAAAGTTTGGGTGTACCATACACTCTTTTGCAACAAGAAATCTTGTACCAAGTTGGAATCCAGAAGCACCTAACATTGTTGCTGCTGCCATACCTCGACCGTCTGCAATACCTCCTGCTGCAATCACTGGAATTTTAACAGCATCTACCACTTGTGGCACAAGTGCCATCGTTGTTGTTTTTCCAATATGTCCGCCAGATTCCATACCTTCTGCAATAACAGCATTGACACCATCTTTTTCAAAGCGTTTTGCAATCGCCACAGAAGGAATTACCGGAATCACCTTTGCACCCATTTCTTGAAAAGCTTTTAAATGTGTAATTGTGCTGCCTGCACCTGTTGTAATTACAGGAACTTTTTCTTCACAAATTACTTTTGCAATTTCCTCTGCATAAGCAGATAAAAGCATAATATTGACTGCATAAGGACGGTCTGTCATTTCTTTTAATTTATGAATTGCTTCACGGCAACCTTCCCCATCTAAATGGCCAGTTGCTAAAACTCCTAAACCGCCTGCATTTGATACCGCTGCAACTAATTCTGGAGTAGAAATCCATGCCATAGCACCTTGTATAATGGGATATTCTATTCCAAGCATTTCACAAATATTTCCATACATAATAATCTCCTCATTTGTTGTCAGATAAATTATTTATTGTCTTCTACAATTTTTACAACATCTGCAACTGTTTTAATTTCATCTGTATTTTCGATTTTTACATCAAATTCATCTTCAATATCGTTAATAATTTGGAATAAGTCTAAGCTATCTGCTTCTAAATCTTCCATAACACTTGTTTCAGGTGTAATTTCGTCCATTTCCTTTCCTGTTTGCTCTGCAATAATTTCTTTAATTCTTTCTAATACTTCCATTGTTGTTCCTCCTTAAAAATTTGTATTTAGATTTTTATGAGCAGTCCACCCCATGTGAGTCCACCGCCAAAACCTGCCATTAATATATAATCTCCCGCTTGCAAAAATCCTTTTTGCATCATTTCATTGAGTGCAATCGGAATGGTTGCAGCAGAGGTATTACTGTACTCAGAAATATTCATATAAAACTTTTCTAAGGGAATCTTTGTCTTTCTGGATATAATTTCCACAATGCGAGCATTTGCTTGATGTGGAATGACATATTTTAATTGTTCTATTGAAACGCCAGATTTTTCTAGCAAATGTAAAATACATTTGGGTGTTTGTCTGGTAGCAAAATCAAAAATAGCTCTACCATCCATGTGCAAAAAGCTATCTTCTGCCGCTTGTGCACTGTTAAAGATATGAGAAGCCTTTTTTTCTGCACAAGTTAAAGACATACCACGACCACCATCGCTGCCCATTTCTTCCGCCAATATGCCACCTTCTTCTGCTTTTTCCAAAAAAACACCACCTGCACCATCTCCAAATAAAACACAGGTGCTTCTATCCTTAAAGTTTAAATGCTTGGATAACACTTCTGCACCAATCACTAATGCATTTCTATAAACGCCAGTTTTAATAAATTTGTCTGCTACACTGACACTAAAAATAAAACCAGAGCAAGCAGCACTCAAATCAAACGCAACTGCATGAGAAGCACCTATTTTTGATTGTACAAGACAAGCTGTAGAAGGTGTTGTATAATCTGGTGAAACAGTTGCAACAATAATCAAGTCAATATCTAACGGATTAATATTACCATTTTTTAAAATATCCAAAGCCGCTTTTGCAGCAATATCTGATGTATTTTCTCCCTCAGAAAAATGACGTTTTTCTATACCACTACGAGAACGTATCCATTCATCACTTGTATCAACATACTGAGAAAGCATATCATTCGTAATGATTTTTTCAGGAACATAGGAACCAGTTGATTTAATTTTTGAAAAAATCATATCTTTTCTCCTTGTTTTAAAAATATTTTTGCAAATATACATTTAATTTTGTTAAAGTTTGGCAAAGTACCTTGTGTTCTTCTTCTGTAAGTCCACTAATTGTTGCTTGTACCACATTTTTATGAAATTGTTCATGTACTCTATAAACTAATTTTCCTTTTTTGGTCAACTTAATTTGCACTACTCTTTTGTCAGATTGGCAACGAAATCTTTCTACATAACCTTTTTTCACTAAATTGTTAATGGCAACTGTTAATGTACCCATAGTAATTCGTAAACTTCTTGCAACTTCACTCATACTTTTTGTCTGATACATACCGATGGCTTCAATCGTATGTACTTCTGCCACAGAAACATCAAAAAACTTTTCTTTTTTTAAAGCGTTTTGTTCGATTGTTAAGATATTATTGAATGTATCTACTAGCAAAGTATTGACCACACTTAGAGTTTTTTCCATATTGTCCTCCTCAATTACCTTGCGTTTCAAATACTTTGATAATCAAAGTATATGATACTTTTATTTATCCGTCAATCTTTATTTTGAAAATAATACCTTTTATTTCGAAATATTTTGTATGAAAATAGAAGGTATTTTTGTTATTTTGTCAAAATATTGTAAAATCCTTATTTTATAAGGTTTTTATTTTGCATTTCTTTGTGAATAACGATTTTTATTAAAGTTTTTAAAAACAAAGTGGGACAAAAAAAGGACAAAAAATAGAGTTGTAGGGCGGCTTTAAACAAAAATAAGAGAGGGCTTTTATGCCCTCTTTTTTATTTATCATAAACGCCCATTCTATCGTGTATCACAAATAGCCTTAACATTGTCCCCGTAAGCATAAGCTGTCCTTTTTCGTCCCCTTTTAATGCACCTTTGTCAATCAGTTTTTGTACCGTAGGCTTTGCCCAATCTGGCATATTTTCGTCTATGTAGTTGTAAACCATTTCTGTACCTTCTT
>CAJUKL010000006.1 GCA_910587195.1 uncultured Clostridia bacterium
GTTTTCCTAGTATTTCCTGTTGCTGTATTACTGTTAATTCATTCATTTGTATTCCACCCTTCAAAATATTCACATGCTTTTTGGTACACTATTCTACATTTCAACCTTGTTTTTACCTTTGTACAGCGTCCGGTATCGCAAGGTGAAAATACTTGATGCCGTTCATTGTAAACATAATATTTAGAAAAATATTGACAGTTACAACAAACCTTTTTATCATTTGAAATTATAATTACCACAATAATCACTCCTAAATTTGACTTTTTGTTTTTTTGATGTACAATAGTAGTAAGTTATTTATTTTTCTGACTACCATCAGGCTTGTCTATTCCAGTGCTGTCTGGAATAGGAAATAACTTTTCTACTTTAGTATCCAACGCTTTGACAAGTTTACATATCGTTGAATATCTTGGATTTGCATTATCATTTTCAATAGATATAATTTGTCTTTCACTTACTTTTGAAATTTTGGCTAACTCTTTTTGTGTTAAGCCTTTTGTTTCACGTAATAATTTTAAGTTATTAATTTTCACCCTCTCCTTTTATATTAACATGAACTTTTCTTCATGTTTCTGAATTTATATTAACATGAACTTTTCTTCATGTCAATGCTTTTTTATTATTTTTTAAAATTTTTTTAGGAGTGTTATTATGCCAAATTTTCAGGAACGATTAATAAGTTTAAAAAAAGAAAAACAAGTTTTACAAAAAGAAATTGCTGATAATTTAAGTATTTCCTTGCGCGCATATCAAGATTATGAAAAAGGAAATGCTGAACCTAAAATGAAATATTTAATAGAAATAGCTGACTATTTTGATGTCTCTCTTGATTATCTTGTTGGTCGCACTGACAATCCCAACTCGCACAAGTCTTAACGTATTGGCTGTCAGCAAATGACAGCCGTTTCTTCTTCAAAAAAACTCCTTCCAATCCATTCCTAAAGCAGTAGCCAACTTTCTAGCAGACTTTACTGTTAAATTTCTTCTGCCACTTTTGTAACACCATAAAGTATTATAGCTCATACCTGCTCTACGGCTGATTTCTGCCAAGGTTAAACCACTATTTTTTAATATCTCTTTTACGTTCACTATCTCACCTCCCTTCATTGTTTCACCGGATTCTGAACAGCCAGTTTCCCTTTTCATTGACAATACCGCATTTTGTTTCTGTTTTGATAACATAATACTTTAACCCTGTAAAGTATTTTAACATTGCTTTTGCTCCTCTCCAGTAAGCAATATATTCTTCGACTTTTCTGTTATCGCCCTGTGCTAAAGCTTTATCCCATGCTAAAACATTTTCTATAAGCTCTGCGCCAACTTCGGAATCTAAAAATTTTTGACCTTCGATTGTTTGTGTTATATCTTGCTTTGATGTTTCTTCTTTTGCTTTTATTACAGCTTCTGCTTTTTCCTTTACTTCTATTGCTTTTGCAATATCCTTTTTATCTTTTTCTGTTAAAACAACTTCATGTTGTTCCAGGAATCTTTTCACTTGATACTCGTTTTCAAGTTGGCTTTCATAGCAATAACGGACATGATTTACCCACTCTGCTAACGGTTCATCTGCATAAAAACTGCTGCCATAATAACCATTTAATATAATCGCTTTATTGTCCTGATTGTAAATTGCCTGCAAATACGCTTTTGTATCTGTTGAAATAGGGTCATATTCCGGGTCAGGGTTATCATCATCAATTTCTGTAAAAATGGTGTCAGCGTGCCAAGAACGCCCATTTTTCCAAAATACTACCCATTGAATTCCATCCATTAAATCCTCTTTGTATGCTTTTACTAAATTCTTTAAACTAGCCATATTTTAACCTCTTTCCATTTTTTATTTTTATGTAAAGCTACACAATATGTTGTGTTTTATTCAAAATAAATATCTATATATTGACATTTCTTAATTTCTATATTATAATTCTTATGTCACAATTAAGAATTATTTTTATAGAAAGGTGGTTATAAAAATGTATACAGATTTAACTGAAGATGAAATTAGTGTCTTAAAGGAACTTTTTAGAGATTATATAAATTCTAAAAATGAACTTTCTTACCATGGTACTGGTGTAGAAAATTTCCTAAACACATGTAAAAATTTACATAAGAAGGGCTATATTAGAATAACGCCTTTGTGCTTATTAGAAATGTCTGCTGAAGAATGGGCAAATTCAAATATAGAACTTCATTATGAAACTTTAGATAAAGCAAAGCCCTTCTTTGATGAATATCAAAAAAGATACACACCATAATCAAATAATCTTGGCGAACATAATACCATTTAGTGTTCGCCTGTCCTCTTTTTTTAGGCTGATTTCTTTAGTCATATGTTCTATAAGGTATTTGCCGTCTACTTTTTTGATTTTCATAGTACCAGCTAATCTTGTTTTATCCTCACAAGGAGTATCAAAATCAATTTTCCAGTATTCATTTCCATTGCAGTCCTTAATGATTTTTATTTCTTTTGCTTTTATTTTCTCCACTTTTTTTGCTAGCTTCTTTAAATTAGCCATATTTCACCTTCTTTCCGTTTTATTTTTTTTTGTTGCACCGTTGGAACATTATCAATCTCTTACTTTAAAGATGTATTTTTTAGGTCAAAATAAGACCGATAAATCCATTCTATATTCCGATTGTAGAGTTTTTACTTCTCCTACATAAAAATCAGAAACCCCGTTTATTTTATTTAAGACCGCTGTCGCTGAAATATTTAATGTTTTTCCTACATCTGAATAAGTTAGTTCTTTTTCTCTAAGAAAGCCCTTAAATTTGTTGTAAGGCTCGTGGACTTTTCCCCTTCCCATTTTCTCACATCCTTTCCATTTTTTATTTTTGTTGCACCGTTTGGACATTATTGCTGATAAGCTGTTTATTTTTCTCCTGCAATTTGATAGTCTTTTTCTATCAAATCATCCACTGTACAATTTAAAGCTTTTGCTATTAAATAACCTGTTTTTAAAGGTAAAGGTCTTATCCCTTTTTCAATATAACTTATCATAGCTGCTGAAATATTTGCTTCTTGTCCGAGTTCTTCTTGGCTCATTCTTTTAGCAACTCTTAGCAGTCTGATATTTTTGCCAACTTTTTCATCAGTCATCATTTTTTTTCACCACCATTCCCGTTTTTGTTTCTTTTTTCTGTTTTTTGTAATATAATTAGGTTAAATTTCTCAACTAGATTGATTTTTTTAACTTGGTTATAGTATACTTAATATTTATTAAGTAGTCAAGTGTTTTACTTAAATTTTATTAAGTTTGGAGGTTTTTGACAATATGGAGCGATTATTCAAAGATATTTTTAGGCAATTATTACATGATAATTCCATAAATGCTTATAAGCTTTCTAAGGATACTGGAATTTCTGAAGCTCTTATAAGTTACTGGAAAAATGGGAAACAATTACCTAAATATGATAGCCTAAATTTATTATGCGACTATTTTAATGTTTCCGCTGACTATTTATTAGGACGTACAGATGAACAAACAATTACTCATTCTACAAGCAATATCAACAGTAATTTTGTACAAGGTAATGGTTCTGTTTCTGTTACAGGTTCCATTTTAGGTTCTGGCTCTATTTCTACCACCATACCTACTAAACAATCAGAAGAACAATCTACAGAACTATCAAGTGAAGAAATAGAAATATTAGACATTTACCGTTCTTTAAACGTTAGAAATAAAAACAAGTTTTTAAGCTTTATTTTGGATATAGAAAAAGAGAACTGAAAGAAGGGAATTTGTTTTGAAACTTATCCAATCATTGTTATCTCTCTTTACAAATAACAAAGAGCAAACACAAGAAAATGAAAATATAACATCTTTAAATACAAATAATACTGCTGAAAGTTCTATACAATATATTCAAGATGGTAATGTTTTATATCATACAGATGGTACAGATATTGAGGATTCTGAAGTACCATATCTTATACAAACTGGACTTTCACAAAGATTAGAAGAAATAAAAACAAGCCCTAATCCTAAATGGCATCGTACAGATGAAGAAAAAAAACTTAAGCATAAATTTTCTTTAAAAAATTATGATTATCTACAGGAAAAGGAACATGAAATAACAAATTTCATTCAGCAAGCAAGAAAACCGATAACGGATGTAGATACTACTATTGCTGATTGTCAAAAAGCAATTCAATTTTTTTATGCCTTAAAAGATTTCTGCTATCAAACAAAAGGTGGTGAACTTTATTTTCAAGATATGTGGGAACATTGCCACAATTCACAAAATCCAGATTTTTCATTTATAGAAAAAGTGGAATTGCGTTTGAAGGACCTTACAGAAAATTATGATGAAAGAAAAAAACATTATAAAAAACATCAATATATAGAACGCTATTTAAAGGAAGATTTACTACAATTTATCACTAACCATCAAAATATTTTACAAAAAGATGTCTATTCTCATTTTGATAAATCCCTAAAAGATAATATTTCAAAAATGCTATATGATATGGATAAAGCTGGCGAAATAAAGCGTGTTAAACAAGGCAGCACATACCAATTATCCATAATAGAAAATAAAACCCCCTAGTGTCTGGACACACTAAGGGTCTTTAGAAAGGATTAATATAAATCATTTTTCAGATACACTTATTATATCAAAGCCGCCCTACAATTTCAAGTTTTTTCACGTGAAAAACGGAAAGGATTGATATAATATGGCGACGATTCGAAAAAGAGGGAACGCTTATCAAATACGAGTATCTTGCGGTACAGATATGCAAGGAAAAAAGATAATCGAGTCCATGACATGGAAACCAGAAGCAAACATGACAGCTCGTCAAATTGAAAAAGAGTTAAACAAGATTGCAGTTCATTTTGAAGAAAATGTGAAAAATGGAAGTATCAAAAAAGACAGTAAAATAAAATTTCATGAATTGTGTGATATTTATTTAGAAATGCAGAAAAAAACGCTATCTCCGAATAGCTATAATGCTTATTCTCATACAATAGAAAGTTACATCAAGCCGGCACTTGGGCATTTAAGGTTAGCTGATATTACGCCTTTGCATATGCAAAAATTTATCAATGCCCTTTCGGAAAAAAAGACCCTACGCCATACCACAATCGCCCCCTCTAGTGTAAAATCCTATTATATTGTGGTGCAATCCATTTTTAAATTTGCCTGTAGAATGGGGTTTTTGGAGCAAAATCCAGCCACCTCTACAAACTTGGATTTTCCAAAATCTCCACCCGCACATACGGAAATATTAGATGAAAAAGGCGTGAAACATCTTTTAGAATGTCTGGAAAAAGAGCCGTTAATGTGGAAAGTTTTAATTCATTTGGCTTTGTGCACGGGTTGCAGAAGGGGAGAACTAGCGGCTTTGCAATGGGGGGATATTGACTGGGACAAAAAACAGGTTAAAATTTGTAAAAGTATGTATCATGTCAAAGGGGAAACAGGAATAAAACTACCAAAATCAAGGGACAGTAACCGTATTATAACGATACCTGATTATATGCTTCAAATGCTAAAATACTATAAAAATAGACAAGCGGAACAAAAGCTGATACAAGGGCGGGATTGGAATGAACATAACATGCTTTTTACGGATAAAAATGGATATTATATTTCACCGCCTGTAATTTCCAGATGGTTTTCTTCTTTTTTGCAAAGAAATGCTATTCCACACATTAAATTTCATGCCCTTCGTCACACCAGTGCTAGTATATTATTAGCTAGTGGTACAAATATTAAAACTGTATCTAGCCGTTTAGGACATTCCAACTTGACAACCACTAACAGATATGTCCATGCTTTACTGGATGCCGATATTGTAGCAGCTGATACACTGGAGCAAAAACTAAATTTTACGGAAGTAGGACAAAAGTGGGACAAAACGTATAACTGAAAATAATTTTTAAAATAGGAAGCACCAGAAATACCTTGTTTTATAAGGGTTTTTGAAATGCTTCCTACTTTATAAAATGAATTCGAAATATTTTGTATGAAAATATAACAATTTATGCAATATATATTGACAACACCTTATATTTGTAATATATTTTCTAGTATTGATAATATTAAACCTACATCACATAGTTATAAAAACTATATGATTTTATAAAGGAGTTGCTTATATTATGAAACTAAACCCCCTTCAGATTGGAGATTTAATAATACCCGTTCCCATTATACAGGGTGGTATGGGTGTTGGTATCAGCCTTTCTTCTTTGGCTGGAGCTGTAGCAAAAGAAGGTGCTGTTGGTGTTATTTCTGCAGCACAACCTGGTTTTTCAAACCCTGATTTTTTAACTAATACAGTAGAAACCAATTTAAAAGCACTCGCCTATCATATCAAAAAAGCAAAGGAAATTTCTAATCATGGTATTATAGGTGTTAATATTATGCGAGCAGCAACCCATTATAAAGATTATGTAGATTGCTGCATTGAAAATGGTGCTGATATTATTATATCTGGTGCTGGTCTACCAATGGAACTTCCAGAATTAATTGGCAACGCCCCTATTAAATTTGCACCAATTATTTCTTCTGTAAAAGCAGCAAAAGTTTTGCTGCATCGCTGGGACAAACGTGGACAACGTATGCCGGATTTTGTTGTAATAGAAGGACCAAAAGCAGGTGGTCATTTAGGTTTTTCAGAAAAAGAATTGCTTTCTGGTTTAGAAAATGATTATGCGGATTATGATGAAGAAGTAAAAAATATTATTACTTATGTAAAAAGTTTTGAATCAAAGTATCAACGCCCTTTTCCAGTAGTATTTGCAGGGGGGGTATATGATAGAAGTGATATTGACCATTATATGCAACTCGGCTGTGACGGAGTTCAAATGGCAACTCGTTTTGTTGCAACAGAAGAATGTGATGCAGATATAGCATACAAAATGGCATATATTCATGCAAAAAAAGATGATATTCGTATTGTAAAAAGTCCTGTGGGTATGCCTGGACGTGCCATTAACAACCCCTTTACAGAATTACGAAAAGTGGAAAAAGAAAAAATAACAAAGTGTTACAAATGTTTAGAAAAATGTAACCCTGCAACAACACCTTATTGTATTACAGAAGCGCTTATCCGTGCTGCGAAAGGAGATGTCAAAGATTCTTTACTATTTTGTGGTGCAAACGCTTATAAAGTAGATAAAATAACAACAGTAAAAGAAATTATAAAAGAACTTAATGCATAAAAAAGATACTAAAATGGGAGGAAAATATATGACAGACATTAGAAAAAACACCTTATGGAGAGTTCCTCTCTATTGCATAATAGCTGGCAAAATTTCTTTTCATTTGATTATCTATCTATCTTATAGAATAAGATAAAAGAATCCTCTAAATTGCTATTATAAAATGATATCAACTTAGAGGATAATTATATTTATCTTACCAAACTATTTTTATTAGTATAGCATAAAGATAGAAAAGCACATATTCCTTTTATGCATCTTTAACAAATTCTTTATATGGTATGCAGCTTCCATTTTCCAGAACGATACCGAAATGTAAAACAAAAAATGCGAAATATCCAATCTAATATCATACCAATCCATACACCAATCGCTCCCATTCCCATGGATTTTCCAAGAATATAACTTGTTACAATACGGAATATCCACATAGACGTAATAGAAGCAATCATTGTAAACTTTACATCATTTGCTGCACGCAAGGCATTGGGAAAGGTAAAAGAAGCTGGCCATAAAAAAATAGAACATCCAGCATGAATCCATATCAATATCCTAGCAAGTTCCAATGTATCATTTGATAGGGAATAAATCGCCAAAAGCAGCGGCAAAGTAAAAATAATAATAGCATTGATAGAAGATGTAAAAGCATAAGAAATTTTCATTAACTTTTTAGTATAATACTCTGCTTGTACATAATCCCCTGCCCCAATACATTGCCCCACAACCGTAATCATGGCAAGACTAATTGCCTGCCCTGGAATACAACCCATAGAATCAATATTATTTGCTACTGCATTTGCTGCAATTTGTACTGTACCAAACCCAGCAATAATACCAACAACAAGCACTCTGCCTAACTGAAACAATCCATTTTCTAACCCATTTGGAATACCAATATGTAATATCTTTTTAATCATAGCCTTATCTAGTTTTATCTGAAATTTTGGCTCAATATATATTTGATTTTTTGTATTACAAATAAGATATAATATAATAATCGAAGCCAAAAAACGAGCAATTAGAGAAGGAATTGCTACCCCTGCAATTCCAAGATGAAGGAAAAAAATAAAAAAAGCATTTCCTCCAATATTAATGATATTCATTAAAAATGACAGCAACATAGAAACTTTTGCATTTCCCATGGAACGGAACAAAGCAGAACAAGAATTATAAATTGCTAAAAATGGGTAAGAAATAGCAGTAATGTTTAAATAAATAATTGCATTATCCATAACATCTTTTTCAATTTTTCCAAACAGCAGTCTTAAAATAGGTCTTTTAAACAGTAATATAATCATCATAACACAAACAGAAATAATAATAGTAATCAATAAAAGTTGATAAGCTGATAAACACGCTTGTTGTCTATCTCTTTTCCCTATAAATTGTGCAGAAACAACAGCACCGCCTGTTGCAAGTGCAGCAAAAATATTGATAATTAAAACATTAATCATATCTACCAAAGAAACACCAGAAACTGCTGCCTCTCCTGCTACAGAAATCATCATAATATCTGCCATACCTACTGTTACTGCTAATACTTGTTCCACAATTAAGGGAATAATTAATTGATAAATTGCTTTGTCACTAAATAATTTTGTCTGCATATCTATCCCTTCTTTAGTTATCATTTGATGACATGACAGAAAAAAGAATCAATAAAATAAATTGATTCCTTTTTTCTTTCCTATTCTATAGAACGTAATGCGCCTGTTTGTGGACTCATAATAAAACCATATACTGCAACATCTTTATGAATCAATGGATGGTTTTTAATAATTTCTAATGTAGAATGTACAGATTTTTCTACGCTATGAAATCCTGTCAACCATTGCTCTACATTTTTATGAGTTTCGTCTACATATTTAATATTATCTACAGAAATGCCATGTTGCAGCATTTTTTCAATCACTTTTTTTCCATCTAAAAGTTGTCCACCACAATCATCATGTCCTATTACAACAATCGTATCAACACCCAACTCATATACTGCAACAATTAAACTAAACATTGCACTTCCGTAAGGGTGCATTACTTGTCCTCCGGCATTTTTAATGAGTTTCACATCTCCATTTTTTAAGCCAAGTGCAGCAGGTAAAAGTTCTGTCATCCTTGTATCCATACAAGCTAATATTGCTATTTTCCTATCAGGATATTTTGTTGTTTCATATTTTTTATACATTTCATGTTCTACAAAAATACGATTATATTCTAACATCTTTTTGAGCCCATCATTCATTTTCGTCACCTTTCTTTAGCATCAACATAGATAATCATACCATTCCCAATCCATATCCATAATAACGGAAATGGTTTCTTCTTTTGGAAATTCCACTAAATTAAATTCTATTTCAAAATCATGGTATCGTTCCTGTTCAATGGTTGCAATACCTGTTATTACATAGTGTTTTCCTTCTCCTTCTATAAATTCTCCTTCTAGCAACAAATCATCTTCTTCAATATAAATTTTATGAAGTTCTTGGTCTATCTGTTGTTGTGTAAAATATTCCTTCAAAAAATAACCCCCTTCTTTTTTTATTTTATCATTGTCCTCTTATTTATTCAATAGTATTTTAAAAGGTTGTATCTCCTAAAAAAAAATGATATACTGATAAAATGAATATGAAAAAAGGAGCATTTTTATGAATTATATTGTATTAGACTTAGAGTTTAATCAGCCATTTCATTTTAAAACAGGTTTTCAAACAACATTACATCCCGATTGCCCTTTTGAAATTATACAAATTGGAGCTGTAAAATTAAATGAACAGTTCACTATTTTAGATGAATTTAATATTTTAATTAAACCCGTGATTTATCCCCGTATTCACCCCTATGTGGAAAAAATTACAAATCTAACTTATGAACAATTAAAAAATGGTACAAAATTTGCAAAAGCATATCATTCTTTTATTAAATTTATAGGAAAAGAGGATGCTGTTTTTTGTACATGGGGAAATGATGATATAAAATCTCTTTTTAAAAATATATTATTTTATAATTTAGATGCAACCAAAATTTGCAATCGTTTTATTAATGTACAAAAACTGGCTTCTAGATATTTAAACTATGAACCCGGTCAAGCAATCGGGTTAAAAAATGCTATCACTGAATTACATTTAAAAATAGAACAACCTTTTCACGATGCATTAAATGATGCTAGTTATACTGCAAAAGTTTTTGAAATTGTATGCCCCCAAGAGTACAAAACAGAAATATGTCAAATTTCAGAGTTATCTCATAAAAAAACTTCTATTTATATGAAAGGTCTTATAGAATATTTTGAAAAAACACTAGATAGAAAATTAACAACAGAAGAAAAACTGATTGTTAAAAAAGCCTATAAATTTGGAAAAGCAAATGCTTTTGATATTCCTAAAAAAACAAATTTATAAAAATAAAAAAGACAAGCAAAGATGCCTGTCTTTTTTCTACTCTTTTTTACCATATCTTAAAATCAACAATTCTATTGCTAACTCACTATTTTGTTTTCCTGTTTTAATATCTACATCTGTTTGCAAACAATATTCTAATGACTGCTTTAGTTCATTTACGCTAAAATATTTTGCTTGTTTTAAATATTCTCTTACCATAAAATCTCTTATTCCTATTTTTTGTGCAATTTGTGGTTCTCCCTGCTCTGAAAGTATTTTGCACTGAAGAATCATGCGAAACTGCCGAATTATCATAGCTAACACCATAAGTGGAGATTCTTTCATTAAAAGCAAATTTCTATAAATGGTAATTGCCTCTTTTGGTTTTCCACTTGCTACTGCATTTACTAAGTCAAATATTTTTGTTTCTAATGATTTTGTACATATAATGTCAATGTCATACGTAGTAGCTTGTGCATTCTCTGGTAAAAACCCACTTAATTTTTTAATTTCTGCTTCTAATTGCACCATTTCTCCCCCTACTATGTGCAATAAATAGGAAGCTACTTTTGTTTCAATTTCAAATTTATTTTTTTTACATTCTCTGGTTATCCAATATAATAATTCTTTTTCAGAAAGACCATTCATTTCTGCTACATAACCATTTTTTACAACTGCTTTATACATTTTTCCTCTTTTATCAACTTCTGTTTCTAAAAAAAGAATACAAGTAGTATCTGGTATTTTTTGGAGATAATCTGCCATTTTTTCACTGTCATTCTTTCTACCAGCTTGAAATAATCCGCTTTCTTTTACAATTACAAACCTTTTATCACTTAAAAAAGGAAGGGTTTCTGTGCTATCTAAAATAGTAGAAATAGCTTGCTTATTTCCTTCAAAAATATCCATGTTCATGGTTTCGGCAGATGGCTCTAAAAGAACTTTTTTTAATAATTGTGTATATCTTGTTTTTAAATATGTTTCTGTTCCATAAAATAAATAACAAGGAGAAATTATTTTTTGCTGTAACTGTTTTTTTAATTCTCTCATTCTGCATACATCCCTTCTATTGTATAACTATCTTTTCCAATGACAACAGTAATAGTACCTTGTTTTGCTGTTTCATATAAAATAACATTTTTATTTTGTAGTCGCTCTATGGTTTCCGGATGCGGATGCCCATAAAAATTATTTGCTCCATAAGATAGTATTGCAATTTCAGGTTGTACTGCTTGTAAAAATTTTTCTGTGCTGGAATATTTTGAACCATGATGTGCTGCTTTCAGAATGTTGCTTTTTATGTCTACTCCTTGCTGCAACAATATGGTTTCATCTATTGTTCCAATGTCCCCTGTTAATAAAATAGAAGTTTCTCCAGAAACAAGACGTAAAACAAGAGAACCATGATTATCATCTTTTTCAAAAAACATCATTTTAGAATAGGGATATAAAACATCTAATTGCATCGTATTTCCTAATTTTGCAGAATCTCCTGCACCAATGGTAAAAATAGGAATCTTATTTTTTTGTGCATTTTTAAAAAATGTTTCATATAAAGCTGTTCTTTCAAAATCATAATTAGAAATATAAATTTTATCAATTTTTATGTTGTCCATTAATTCGATTGCCCCAAAACAATGGTCTGCATCCATATGAGTAATAAACAAACCATCAATTTTAGAAACACCTTCTTCTTCTAAATAAGGTAACACCGTGTAAACACCTGTGTTACTTCCTAATGCTGTCTGAAATCTTCCACCTGTATCAACAATATAAGTATGCTTATCATAGGTTTGTATAACAATAGAGTCACCCTGCCCCACATCTAAAAAAGAAACTTTATTCTTTTTGAATAGATATTGATTGCCAAAAACGGTAACAAGTAGCAATATTTCTGTCAATGCAATAGCAAATTTATAATATCGCTTCTTTTGTTTGTAAAAATAAACCATTAGCAATAAGAAATAGCATAATAATACAGTAAGCAAAAGGGGACGACCCCAAAGTGGATATCCATAAGGTACCAAATTTGCTACAATACAAACTTTTTCATAAAAAGATAAAATGTAGTAAATAACACCACTTAAAAAAGTTGCGATATTGATAGAAAATAATCCAACAATTCCTACTATCATTCCCATTCCCAGCAAAAAGCCAACTAATGGTATTACTACAATATTTACTAAAATTCCTATCAAAGAAACATAATAAAAATGATATGCCATAATAGGAAAACTAACTACAGAAGCTAATAAAGAAAAACCAAACGTATTTTTAATAAAAGATGGTAAATTACTTGTTTTTAAAATATTGGAACCAAGTAAAATGCCTGTTGCAATAATAAAAGAAAGTTCAAAACCAATATCCCATAAATAAAGAGGCTGTACCAATAAAATGCAAAGTGCCGCTATCGCAATATTATTAAAAGAATCCCCTTCATAATAAAAAACGTTACCTATTAACATAACACTAATCATGATAACAGCTCTTACAGCAGAAGCTGAAAAACCAGCAAAAAACAAATAAAATACTAAACATAATAATACAATAAGAGAACAATTCCTTTTATTCCATTTTAAAAATTTTTCTAAAAAAGCATAAAGAAAAAGGCTAATAATTGAAATATGTAAGCCAGATATTGCTAAAATATGGGTAATTCCTGCTTGCGCATACAACTCTCTTGTAATATTATCAATATCATCTTTATCCCCTGTTACCATTGCTTTTAAAATTGCACTTTTTTCTGTAGGCAAAACAGTATCATATACTGTTTGTATCTTCTTTTTAAAATCATAAATATGGCATAAAATAGGTGTTTTTTTCTGCCCTGTTATCGTTTGTTCTTCTGTATATATTTTATAATGATACCCACGTGTCCCTAAATATAAACTTTCATTATAGCCACCAGGAATTCTATTTTTTTCTAAAGGTAAAAGTGTTCCTTTTAATACTA
Organism: uncultured Clostridia bacterium; assembly: GCA_910587195.1. Taxonomy (GTDB): domain Bacteria; phylum Bacillota; class Clostridia; order Lachnospirales; family Anaerotignaceae; genus Coprocola. Next base: position 13,500 of record CAJUKL010000006.1, read on the forward strand.
CTGTATCCCAAAGAGATACAGTTTCATTTTCGGGCAAAATTGCCAATATCTTGAAGGACTTCGTTTTTTGTGTCATTTCTGTTTCAATACATTCTGCTTTTACAGTTATTTTTTGCCTCCCTGATGAGGTATAAGCAGTGTCTGTAACAACTCCTGTGATATTTACCTCTTGATTTATCATTTCGTTTTCTACTTGCATTTTATTTGCAATCAATATATTTCCTAACAAAAAAAATAATACAAATACAATCGGGATTTTGCTTTTAAAATAATATCCCATCAAAGCAGATAAAATTATGATAGTAAAAAGAGCAAAATGCATCATAGATACACTTTGCCCTCCTATTATGATACCTGCAATCATAAAAAACAAAGTCCATACAAATGGTCTAGTCATATTTCCTCCTCAAATATAAAAGGTTTACTATAATCTAAATGTCCCATTGTTTCCTCTATTTTTTCTCCCTCAATTAAAAATTGTACTTTTTCTATATTATATAGTGAAACAATAGAATTCACAATAGAATAAACAGCAATTTTTTCATCAACATTACTATTGATAATTTTATTGATGGAATCGCTGCTAAAATCAACATAGCAGATACCTTCTTTTGTTGTCGTAACATTTCTAATTTTAACATCAGAAGGAATTGTTGAAATATGTTCTCCTTCTTTGGCTCCTATTAAAAGCTGTTCTACAACAGCTTTTTCTCTTGTTTGAATTTGACTAATTTCAATCTCTCTTTCCTCTTTTACAAACTTTTTTCCTGTTTTGTCTGCAAAATATAAGGTAACAATTTCATAACGTTTCGATTCTGGAGAAACAACTGGATTTATCATTGTGTTTTCCCGATTCATTAGTCCAATCTCTTCTCCAGATGTTCTTTTTAATTCTTGACCATTTACTTTAATACGAACATGCTCTAAAAAATCAAGACTTGTTACAGACCATACAATAGCAGCACGGCACATAATTTTTTCGCCTAGTGTTAGCTGATTATAATTTCTGGATAAATCAATCACAGCAATATTATCTTCTACATCAGCATGAAGTATTGTAACATTTTGTGGAATCACAACAGAAGTTCCTTCTATTTTAGACCCCGCTTTTAAACCTTCTAATACAGATAAAAGAAATTGTTCTTTACTTTCTCCTTGGATTACTCTTTCCTCAGAGCGTAATTTTCCTGTTATCGTATCATTAAAATATAACTCAACTGTTTTTTCTTGTATATGGATTGCGCTTTTTTCTTTTTTTGCAGCAAAAGAAAGTGATAGTATACTTCCTATTATCAATAGTATCATAAAAATCCATATCACAGAATATTTTTTTTGTTTTAACAAATAAAAACCTCCTTTTTGCAGTTTGTATGATAACAATATCATGCAGTTTGCCTTAGAGGAATACGTACTAAAAAAGTTGTTCCTTCTTGTTCTTTACTTGTTACTTTGATACTGCCATTATGCATTAAAATAGTAGAGTGTGTAATAGAAAGACCTAAACCTGTTCCACCCGTTTCTCGATTTCTTGTTTTATCCACTCTATAAAATCTTTCAAATATCTTATTGATTTCATCTTCTGCAATCCCAATTCCTGTATCTGCAACAGAAAGAAATGCATTTTGATGGTCACTATCAATGGTGATGGTAACAGAACCACCTTCTGCAGTATACTTAATTGCATTTTCTACCAGATTAGAAATTGCTAATACAAATTTTGTTTTGTCTATATCTGCTAAAATTGCTTCCTTTAAAAAGGTATAATGTAACACAATTTTTTTTTCATTTGCTAAAGGCTTCATTCTTTTTACAATATCTATCACAAGTTTATTTAATTCGGTTTCTGTAAATAGAATGGGAACTTCTTTTTGGTCTAGCTTTACTAAAGTCAGTAAATCATTAATAATTTCTGTCATACGATCCACTTCAGAAATAATATCCCCTAAAAATTCTACATACATTTCCTGTGGAACATTTTCCTGCAATAATATGGATTCACTTAAAACTTTAATAGAACTTAAGGGTGTTTTTAATTCATGGGACACATTTGATACAAAATTTTGCCTGGAGGTATCCACCTGCTCTAATTTTTCAGCCATATTATTACAAGCAAAAGCTAAGTCTGCAATTTCATTGTGGCGGATTCCTTTTATCTCAATTCGTTGGTCAAAATGACCTTCAGACATTTTAATAATGACACTTAATACTTTTTTTATGGGTTCTATAAAAATTTTTGTTGCAAAATACATTAAAATTGCTACTACTATTGTAATAACTGCAAGAAGAAGATTGGATTGGTTTCTGATTTCTCCTACTGTAGCACTTACATCATCACTTAGTGCAGAAATTAATACCACACCAATTTTATTAGAATACTCATCTAAAATAGATACTGTTGCATAAATTACGCCATCTTCTTGTTGCCTTGATACATCTTTATTATCTAATGCTTCAATCACTTCCTGCACTAGATAAGTCTTTCCAATATCCTGCCTGCTGGAATCATTTACAACAATACCAGATGCATCAATGACAAGCACACGGAAATTTCCTTGGTTACTTGTGATTCTAATTTCTTCATCAAATTCATTTCTTTTTTTTGTATCGTATAAATAATGAGAAGCAGAAATTTTTCCAGAAAGTATATTTGCTTGATTTAAAAGTTCTTTTTTTCTTTCTTCTACAAAATATTCGTTCATTGTGCGAAAAATGGTATTCGTAAAAAGAACAAGTGGAACAACTCCTACTAAAATATAGGTAAGGAGCAACATAAATTGTAAACTGTTCCATTTTTTTTTAAATTTAGTTAAAATAGTAACCAACTCCCCATTTGGTAAAAATATATTTGGGGTCACTTGGATTTTCTTCTATTTTTTCTCTTAAACGACGCACATGAACATCAACCGTTCTTACATCTCCTGGATAATCATATCCCCAAACTGTATCAAGCAATTTTTCTCTGCTATATACCTTTCCAGGATTTTCCATAAACAATTCTAATAAATCAAATTCTTTTGCTGTCAAATTGGTTTCTTTTCCATCAATAAAAACACGTCTGCTTTCAAATTCTAATTCTAAATTGCGCACCTGCAATGTATTTTGTGCGTCTTTATAAATACCTTTATTGCTATTGCTTCTTCTTAAAATTGCTTTAATCCTTGCTTTTAATTCCAATATATTAAAGGGTTTTGTAATATAATCATCAGCTCCATATTCCAAACCCATAATTTTGTCCATATCCTCCCCTTTTGCTGTTACCATAATAATTGGAATTTGAGAAAATTCTCTTGTTTGTTGACAAACCTCTAAACCGTCCATTTTGGGCAACATAACATCTAACACAATTAAATCAAATTTTTCTTCCTTTATATAACGAAGTGCTTCCTCTCCATCATAGGCTGGTGTTACTTTCATTCCATCTTGTTCCAATGAAAATTTAATCCCTTTTACAATTAATTTTTCATCATCAACAACCAAAATATGATACGCCATTTCATTTTCCTCCTGTATTTTACTGGGTTGTAATATAATTTTTTATTTTTTCAAAAATGCTGTTTCCAATTTTGGACACATTTTTAATTTCTTCTATTGTTTGAAAAGAACCATGTTCTGTTCGATATGATATAATATTTTCTGCTATTTTTTCACCAATACCGGGCAGCAATACTAATTCTTCTGCACCTGCTGTATTAATATTAACAAGTAATCTGGTGGTATCTTCTATTTCCTGCGTTTCTTCTACATTTTCTACTTCTTTTTCTGTTTTTTGCTCCTCTTTTTGTTCCAAAAATAGCGGACTATATTCTATAATAACAGTTTCTTGTTTTTTGGGTATTACAATCTTTTGACCATCAAATACATTCCAATCTAATGAAACAGCAACAGCAAGTTCTGTTAAACCGCCTGCTTTTTCCACTACATCTTTTAAAGTATATCCTTCATAAATGGTATACATACCCGGATATTTTACTTCTCCTTCTATTTCAACTGTTATACTGTCTAATATATCCAAAGATTGCTGTGATTTCAATACTTCTTTTTCTGTTCCAAAACTTAATATAGATTTTTTTCGTATTCTGCTATAAGATATTCCACAAATGGTTATAATCAATAATAACAGAAAAAGTAACCATCTGTTATCTTTTTCTTTTTTCCTTTTTCTCATAGTTATTCCACCTTTAAAAGAAAGCTATTTTAAATTACAGTAATCTCTGTTATAATTGATACTATTGTATCACATATTTTTGTAAAGGAGTATATAATGAAAAAAAATATTTTATTGATTTTTTTAGCGACAATTATTTCATTTAGTTCTACCTGTACATTATGGGCAGAAACAGCAACATCCATAGAACAAAATACAGAAAATGATTTAGAATTAAGTTCTGACGCTGCTATATTGATGGATGCTACAACTGGAGAAATTTTATATGAAAAAAATAGTAACAAAAAAGAATATCCAGCAAGTATTACAAAAATAATGACAGCACTGTTAGCTTTTGAATCCGGAAAAATGGACGAAACAATTACTTTTTCTCATGATGCTATTTTTGGAATAGAACCAGGAAGCAGTCACATTGCTTTACAGGAAGAAGAACAAATTACCATGGAACAAGCGATGTATGCTTTACTATTACGTTCTGCCAATGAAGCCGCACTTGGAATTGCAGAACAAGTAGATGGTTCTGTAGAAAAATTTGCAACACATATGACAGAACGTGCAAAAGAATTAGGCTGTAAAAATACAAACTTTGTCAATCCTAACGGGCTTCACAGTGAAAACCATTATACTACAGCATATGATATGGCATTGATTGCAAAAGAAGCATTAAAATTTGAAGATTTTAAAAACATCATTCAAACAACTTATTATGAAATTCCCCCTACCAATAAACAAGAAGAAACAAGATACCTTTATGGACAACACCAAATGATAAAACCTCCCTCTATTTATGTTTATGAAGGTTGTGAAGGTGGAAAAACTGGTTTTACAGATGAAGCCCAAAATACATTGGTTACCTATGCAAAAAGAAATGATACCGAGCTCATTGCTGTTGTCTTTCAATGCAAAGGAGCGCAACATTATGAAGATACTATTAAATTGTTTGACTACGGATTTTCTCAATTTAAAACAGTAAAACTTTCTTCTGCCTCTGAAGTTTCTCAAACCTTTTCTGTTGTAAACGAAAAAAAAGAAGAAATAGATTCTGTTTTTGCAAAAGCAAAAGAAGATGTTTATCAAACAGTTCCTATTGATTTTGAAATGGATAAAGTAACAAAAAAAGAAAACGCACCAGAAACACTTTCTGCTCCCATTTCTTTAAATGATGCTGTTGCCTCTGTTACTTTTTATTATGAAGAAAAACCCATTGCTACAGCAGAATTATTTGCAGACCATGCTGTTACTTTAGAAGAATCAGAAGAAAATGTGGTAACTGCTTCTATGCAAAATGATAAAAAAATAGATAGTAATTTTCACTCTTTTCCTACCATTCTTTCTATTTTAATTTTTGCTGTCATTTGCAGTATTATTTCTTTTTTTGTAGCATTGATAATTTGCCGTTTTATTTCTTGGCGTAAACGAAAAAGACGCCGTTTTGCAAGAAGACGAAAATAAAATTTTAAAGGGAATGGAATATATTTACATTTTATAAGGCATTGTAATGGTAAAGATAGTTCCTTTCCCTTCTGTACTTTCTACTTTTACTTTTCCATTATAAAGCATCATAATATGCTTTACAATAGAAAGTCCTAAACCTGTTCCTCCTGCTTTTCTGGAACGACCTTTGTCTACTCTATAAAATCGTTCAAAAATTCGGTCAATACTTTCTTCTGGAATACCAATTCCTGTATCTATCACTTGCAATAAAAAAGATTCTCCTTGATATTTACAACGTACAATTATCTTTCCTTTTTCTGTATATTTAATTGCATTCTCAATTAAATTGATAAACATTTGGGAAATCCTATCCTTATTACAAAAATAAGGTGGTATTGCTTCATATTCTATCAATAATTGTAATCCTTTTTCTTCTGCTTGCGGACGCAAAAGCCCTTCTACATAAATCAAAATTTCTTCAATAGATTCCTGTTGCATATTGGTATCTTTTTTTCTTGTTTCTATTTCTGAAAGAGATAAAATATCTTGTATTAAACGATATAAACGATGGGTTTCAATATCAATAATCTCTAAAAAATGTTTTTCCATTTCTTTGTCATAAATGCCCCCAGAACGCAAAGTATCTGTAAAGCCCATAATGGAAGTTAATGGCGTTTTTAGTTCATGGGTTACATTTGATACAAAATCACTTCTCATTTTTTCTAGCTTTTTAATTTGTGTTACATCTTGAAAAACAAGTAGTGTTCCCAAGCTATCTTCAGAACTTCTTGTAGAAAAAATAGGATTGATATAGACACGCAATATTTTATCTCCATTAAATTTAGATTTTAATATTACAATGTCTACAATACTCCTTTTTTCTGAAATAGAAATTTCCAGTAATGTTTGTATATCTTCATTTTTAAAAATATCATAAAAATTTAATCCCTTACAATACTTATTTTTAATATGAAATAAATCATAACATTGAGAATTTATCATTAATATTTTATTTTTTTTATCAATAGCTACCACGCCATTTATCATACTGTTTACAATAGCCTCCATTCTTTTATTTTCTGTTTCTAAAGCATTGATGGTAGTATTTAATTTTACACACATTCTATTAAAAGCTCCTGCTAAATAACCTATTTGGTCATTGGTAGCTACTGGTATTTTCTTATTGTATTTTCCTTGAGAAACTTCTGCTACAGCATTTGTTAAAGTATCCAAAGGTTCTGCAACTTTTTTTGACAAATAATAGCCTAACAATAAAACAATTACACTACTAATGATAATATTTATTATCATATCTGTTTTAGGGCCATCTAATTCTGAAAAAAGAATAGAAAAACGTAATACCATTTCTTCCGAATGGAAAGTAATGGGAATTGCAATATAAATATAATCTTCACCATATACTTCATTTTTTCTAGTAATAATCGCTTTTTGTCCAGAAAATGCTTTTTGTACTTCTGACATATTTTTTTGATTCTGATGATAGCCTTTAGAATCAATAATAAGATTTCCCTCTTGGTCAATCATACTAATATGAAGTCCTAAATTATCTGCGGTTTCCTTTATAAATTTTTCAGAATCCTCCATAGAATCCATATTTTTTAAAATTTCAAAAATAAGATTTCCCTCTTTTAAAATATCCCTTTTATATTCCTCTACAAAATAAGAATGGCTAATTTTAACAGAATAAAAACCAACTAAACAAACAAGCACACCTATTAGTACAAGATAATACAAAAATATTTTTTTTTGCATATTAGTCCTCCCTAAATTTATATCCAAAACCACGCACCGTTTTAATAAACATAGGGTTACTATCATCTTCTTCAATTTTTTTTCGAATATGACGAATATGTACATCTACAGTTCTTGTTTCTCCAATATATTCATAACTCCAAATTTTTTCTAATAATATATCTCTGGAATAAACTTTTCCAGGATTTTCTGCTAATAATTTTAAAAGTTCAAATTCTTTTAATGACATTTCAATTTCTATTCCATCTTTTTTTACTGTTTTACTTTCTATTCCAATTTCCAAACCATGCGTAGAAATTACCTTTTCTGTTTCAGAAGTTACACGGCGTAAAACAGCTTTTACTCTTGCCTGCAATTCTCTAATACTAAAAGGTTTTGCAATATAATCATCTGCCCCCATTTCCAAGCCTAATACTTTATCAAATTCAGCACTTTTCGCCGTTAATAAAATAACGGGTATTTTTTTAATTTTTTCATTTTTACGAATACAACGTAATACCTCTAAACCATCCATTTTTGGCAGCATCAAATCTAACAACACAGCATCTATTTTTTCTTCTGATAATAAATGAAGTGCTTCTTCTCCTGTTTCCACAGTAATAACATCATAATCATTTGTTTCTAAATTATATTTTAAAAGTTCTAAAATGTGTACTTCATCGTCAACAGCTAATATTGTTTTTCTTTGCATAGATGTTCTCCTTATCTGTAATCCTATTTTTTATAGAAGTATCCATTCCTTTATTCTTCATTAGTATAACACAGAGTTACAAAAAAAACTGACTTTTAGAAAAAATTCTAAAAGCCAGTTTGTTTATTCTTTATTTTTCATTTGCTTTTTGTTCAATAATTTTTTTCTGCATTTCCATAGGAGCTTCTTCATAGCGTTCAAAGTAATATTCATAAGAGCCTCTACCTTGTGTCATAGAACGTAAGTCTGTTGCATATTTGTGCATTTCTGCAAGTGGTACTTCTGCAACAATCACTTTCTTTTCTTGCTCAGGATTCATGCTTAAAATGCGACCCCTTCTTTTATTAATATCACCCATAATATCGCCCATATATCTTTCAGGTATGGTTACTTCTACATGTGCAATCGGTTCTAAAATAGTTGGTTTTGCTTGTGGCAAACCATCTTTAAATGCAACAGAAGTTGCCATTTTAAATGCCATTTCAGAAGAATCTACAGGGTGATAAGAACCATCTACCAATGTTGCTTTTAAACCAACCACAGGATAACCAGCTAATACACCATTGTTAACACATTCTTGTAAGCCCTTTTCAACAGCAGGGAAGTATTGTTTTGGTACAGAACCACCAAATATTTTTTCTTCAAAAACATAAGGCTGAGATTGGTCACCTGATGGCTCAAATTCCATCCAAACATCACCATACTGACCATGACCGCCAGATTGTTTTTTATATTTTCCCTGTATTTTTACTTTAGATTTAATGGTTTCCCTATAAGGAATAATAGGGTCTGTTAATTCTACATCAATTTTATATTTTGTTTTTAATTTATTCACTACAACTTCAAGTTGTTGTTCTCCCTGTCCATAAAGAATGGTCTGTTTTGTTTCTTTATTGATTTCCAAACGTAATGTTGGGTCTTCTTCCAATATTTTAGATAAAGCAGCGGAAATTTTATCTTCATCGCCTTTTCCTTTTGGTGCAATACACATAGAAAGCCCTGGTTTTGGCAAATCAATTTTTTCCAATTCAACAGGGAAATATTTAGAGCAAAGTGTATCTTGTGTAGAGGTGTTGGAAAGTTTTGCTAATGCACCAATATCTCCAGCCTGTAATTCATCTACTTCAATTTGTTCTTTTCCTCTGACAACATAAAGATGTGCTACTTTTTCATAAGTGTCTTTTTCTGGATTATACACTGTTTTTGTATTATCAATAACACCAGAAAGCACACGGAAAATATTTAAACGACCAACATAAGGGTCAGATATTGTTTTAAAAACAAAGCAAGCAAGATGGTCTTTTTCAGAGTTATAACGTTTCATGCCTTCGCCTTCATTTTTCAAATCTTTGCACATAAAAGATGGACGACATTCAATAGATGGAGGCATAAATTTTACGATTGTACTCATTAAAAGACGGATACCATATCCCATAGTAGCAGAACCAAAAATAACAGGTGCAATAGAATGATTACGGATTCCCTTTTTCAAACCTAAGTAAATTTCTTCTAAGGTTAATTCTTCATCATTAAAGAATTTTTCTAACAAATCATCATCACTTTCTGCTGCTACTTCTACAACCCATGCGCGCAATGTTTCTACTTCTTCTTTTTTATCTTCTGGAATATCACATTTTACTAATTTGCCGTTGCTATCCAACATTCTAGCATCTCTTTTTAATACATTAATAAAACCTAAAATTCCATTGCTATCTCTAAAAGGAACTTGTAAAGGTGCTACAATTTTTCCATATTTTTCTCTTAATTGATTGATAGTGTTTTGAAAATCTGCACTTTCATCATCCATTTGATTAATAAAAATCATTTTAGGAATTCCAATTTCTTCTGCATATTCCCATGCTTTTTCTGTGCCTACTTCCAAACCGGATTTTGCTGAAACAACAATCAGAGCAGTATCTGCTACACTCATTGCTAATTTTACTTCTCCAACAAAGTCAAAATATCCTGGTGTATCTAAAAAGTTAATCTTTGTATCTTTCCATTCCACAGGCAATACAGATGTGCTAATAGATACTTTTCTGCGAACTTCTTCAGGGTCATAATCACTTACCGTATTTCCTTCCGATACCTTACCAAATCTTTTTGTTGCACCAGAATAATACAACAAGGATTCTGCCAATGTGGTTTTACCACAACCACTATGACCTAATATAACAATATCCCGAACTTCATTTGCAGCATAATTTTTCATACTTTATTTTACCTCCTCTTGTTGTTTAATTATAATAAATAACATTCTTATCTTTTATTTTTATAAAAACAAAGATAACATCTATTATAAATAATTCGACAATAAATAGAAATTTCCTTCTTTCTTTCAAAAAAAACCTGCAAATAGTTATGATAACTATTTGCAGGTCAAAAAAATCATTAATTTTCTGGTTCTATAAAGGGAATTCCAAAATATTCTGTAAGAGATAGAACTAAATTTCTTGCAATAGGCTCTATATTTTCTTTAATCCATTGTGCATCTGTAGGATTATCATGATAAGCCACTTCAATCAGTGCAGAAGGTGCAAAAGTTTTTCTTAATTCTCTCAAAGTTGAGGTCGGAACTGTTTTTACTTTATTACTATCAGGATAAACATCTTTAAAATTTTCTGCAATAATATCTGCTCCAGCTTTTCCCCACTTACTGTCATACCAATAATATACATCTGCCCCTTGCACCTGTCCTGCCAAAGATGGAGAAGCTGCATTAGAATGTAATGCTAAATGAAAATCATACTCTCCTTCATTGGATGCATCAATCGCTTCTGTCAATGTTTGAGAAGGATGATTTCTTGTAAATTCAATCCCACTTGCAATTAAATATGGTTCCATCGCATCTGCAATTAAGTTCATATATTCTTCTTCTGTTCCTCCATTGATAAATTGATTATATTCTTGTAAAGAAGGACTCAAATAAATTCTAGGCATATTTTTTCTCCTTATTATTTCTTTATTTTTATAGTATGCAATAAAATAAAAAGCGAAACTATTTCTAAAAATTTAAGATATTTTTTATTGTCTTTTGCCGTCGAAAAATGTATACTTAATATGGTAAAAATTTATTATAATGAAACAGGAGTGATTTTCATGGGTATTTTACTTTTAACAAGTGTTCCCTCTTTACTTTTATCTATTGCTCTAGCAACACAGCCTATTCCCGCTTTCGAATCTAAAGAATTAAATTTGTTATCTTCTGTTTCTCAACAAGAAGAACATTTCATTTTAATAGAAGAAGATGAAATGTCTGATAAAACAGAATTAGTTATAGAAAACTTACAGCAAAGAAAAGATTATACTTTAGATAGAGGCGAAGCTTGTCGCTATATTATGGATACATATGAAATATTAACAGGAAAAAAACCAAAAGTTGTTTTAGAAAATCCTTTTTCTGATGTTGATACAGAAAGTCAAGCATTTATATTACAGGCCTATGATTTAGGAATTGTAAACGGCAAAGGTGATAACATTTTTTCCCCTTCAGAAGGATTATCTCGTAGTGACTTTGTAATATTGCTTTATCGTTTAATAGAAACGGTATATCCTGATGCTGACCTTTCTGGAACAGAAGAAATTGTATTTGAAGAAAAAGTTTCTAAAGCAGCCATGGTTCCGCTTCAATTTGCTTATTCTAGAGGTCTAATAGACATTCAAAATAATGGTAAAATTGGATTAGACAATGTTCTTACTTTGGGAGAGGTTTCAGACATACTACATGAAGTAATAGAAACAGCACCAGATTTCCCTGTAAAATATACAAATTTTACATCAAAAAGAGCATTTTTAACATTCGATGATGGTACATCTGAAAACACAGCAAAAATTTTAGATATTTTAAAAGAATATCATGTAAAAGCAACCTTTTTTGTAACAGGCACTTGTGATGAAGAATTATTACAAAGAATGCAGGAAGAAGGGCATATTGTAGGAAATCATACCAATAGCCATAAATATGAAGTGTTATATTCTTCTGCTGATGCTTTTTGGAATGATTTTTATATAGAACAACAATATCTGGAAGATGTGCTAGGAACAGCTTCCCCTTTTATGCGTTTTCCAGGAGGCTCTAACAATTCTATTGGTATGAAAAACGGCGTTATGGGAGATATTACAACACAAGCAAAACAAAATGGATATTTTTATATTGATTGGAATGTAGATTCAGGAGATGCGCGTGGAAACAATGTACCAAAAGATACTATTGTTAGTAATGTATTAAATGGAACCTCCGGAAAAAATCAAGTTATTATATTGATGCACCAAACAAAACCAAAACAAACAACCGTGGAAGCTTTACCCGAAATTATAGAAGGCTTACAAGCACAGGGCTATGAAATTCGCCCTATTACAGAAAAATCGTATATGCCTAGATTTGTAAAATAAAAAAAATCCCCTCTTTCGAGATGGGGATTTTTTTAAAGTGTAAGCGCAACTGGATTTTTTACAATATACCATTTTTCATTATACCATATGTAATAATTTTCTAAACCATTTATATAATAATGAAAATTGATTTGCTTTCCTTCTGCATCAGATACAGTAAAGGAATAACATTCTCCTCCTTCTGTGTCTGATGGTGTTTCATTTTCGGGAAATGAAACTTCGTCTAATAGCAATTCATTTAGCCAATTTGCAATCTTATTGATATTATCTGTATCTTCTATCACTTCTGTTGTCACTGTCCCACTGAAAGAATGGGCTACTTCTATTTTTGTAGCATTTGCAATTTCTTCAAAGTGAATACTATCTTCCTCTTTTTGACAACCTGTAAAAAGAAAAATACATAACACAATAAATATCAAGCCATCTAATACTTTTTGCATATCCTTTTCACCTTACTTTTTACTTATTATCCAAAATGGCCCTTCTGTACTAGCTTTTGCTTCTGATAAAAGCAGTCCAAGAGAAAATGTTTTTTGATTATTTTTTTTATTTTTGGGGTCTGCTACCCATACATTTCCATTTTCTGTAATACCTCTTAACACAATAAAATGACCACTAGAAGTAAAAGTCCCTTTTCCCATTAATGCAATCACTAATTTATTATGAGAAAGTGCATCTGCAATCTTTTGTCCTTCTAAAATATTTGCTTGTTCTACCTGCAATCCAAAAGAGTTTGCTGCACCTTCTATCAAGCTATGGTAGCTTCCACTTCCCTCTGCGCAATATCCGTTTTGATATGCCCAATCAGCCATTTGTTTTGGATTGATAGTATTATCTGTCAATGTAGAAATAACCATAGCTAAACAAGTTGGACCACAACCTGTTTCAGAAATAAAATCTGTTTTACCATATTTTTGATTTCCCCAACGGATGTCCTCTTGATTATAATACACAACTTCGCTTTTCCCAGAATGATACCTAATTCCTTTTACTAATTCTTTTTCTGTTGCTTGATTTCCTGCTTGCCCTGCAATCCATTGAACTGTTTTACTTTCTACCCATGTTTCTTTTTTTTGGCAAGAAAAAGAAAACAAAACAGAAAAAATTATGATACTCACTAAAAATGATTTTTTAAAGTGGAAAATTGGATACCATATTTTATCATTTGGTATGGTAACAACTTTACTATAATATGCTATTGTCATAAAAAATATGCTACTAAACAGAAATACTTGTAATACCATTTCCAGTTTCATAAACTCTCCCTCCGTTTCTTTTTCTTTGTTATTCTTATTATATAATAAAGAGTTTAAGAAACATCTAATGGTTCATTACAAGATTCTTAAGATTAAAAAAAGAAAATATAACAATTTTAAAATATTCCTATTATGCCTTTAAATGGAATACCTTTTGATAAACTGGAATCATCATACCACCTATGCTATTTCCGGCAGTCATGACAAATAATGCAACAATCGTATGAAAAGACCATGTGTTTGCCATAGCAAAATAATACATATTTGCTACAACATGTTCAAATCCACTTAAAATAAATACCATAACTGGCACAAATACCGCAATTACTTTTATGGTAGAACCTTGTTGCTCTCTAAAAGTATCCACCGCAATAAACATCAGAATTCCGCAAAAAACAGATAGAATAAAAATGCTAAATAGATTATCTTGTAATTTTGTTTGTGCCATCACAGTTACTTTATGTAACATAGTTTCTGTAAATATTCTTGTATTTTGTACGCACTTTGCAATCAATAGAGTACCACAAAAATTACCTGCCCAAGTAAGCAGCAACTCCAAAGCATATTCCTTTTTTTCAAAAGGAACATATCCAATTTTTCCCGTATATAATTGCAAACGAAATACAACAACCGTAAATAATCCTACACCAAACATACATGCTCCTAATGCCTTATTATCCAGCGAAAGAAAAATGGTTCCTCCCATGCCAATCATAAAGCCTGCTAATATTGCTGATATAAATTGTCTTATTTGTTCCATTTTTTAACCCTCCTACAAATAATAATATCCCATTTCCATACAATAAAAAAAGCCGCAATCTGAACAATATTGCCCAGACGGTCGGCTTAAACTACGTCATACTTCATGTGGTTCATCCACTTCCGTCAGTCATATGACTTCTTTTTTACTATACAAAAAAAATAATTACTTGTCAATGTATTTATTCGTATCCATATTGTTTTTTAAATGTTTTATAACAATAGGCAGAAATAAATATAGTACATACTTCAGAGATAGGAACAACAAGCCAAATTCCTACAACACCCAAAAATAAAGGTAATAGCAATATAATAGGAACAAAAAAGCCAAAAGAACGCATAAAAGAAATCAATGCTGATACTTTTCCATTAGCAAAGGCAGTAAACAACGCAGAAGAAAAAATATTAATGCCATCAAACAAAAAGGAAATAGCAAAAATACGAAACCCTACTACCGTAATACTATATAATGTGGAAGTTTTGTCTGTAAAAATAACCGTAATAACAGGTGCAATCACTTCTGACAAACCAAATACAAACAAGCAAAATACAACAATGATAGAATATCCATATTTTACTAATTTCTTTAAACTTTCCTTATCTTCTTTTCCATAATTATAACTAATTAAAGGTGCAGTTCCAGAAGAAAATCCTAATATAATTGAAGTCAATAAAAATTGTGCGTATAAAACAATCGTAATAGCTCCTACTCCATCTACTCCAATATATTTTAACATTTTAATATTAAATAAATAGGTTGTAATTCCGGTAGAAATCTGCGTTACCATTTCAGAGCTGCCATTGGTACAGGCCTTTATAACTGTACTAAGTTGAAATTTTGGTTTTTCAAAATATAATACTCCCTTTTTTCGAGAAAAATAAGTAAAATAACTAAGAGCAATTAAAACTGGAATTACCATACCCATTTGTGTTGCTAGTGCAGCCCCTTTTACCCCTAACTTCAATGGTACCATAAATATATAATCCAGCAGCATATTGATAACACCGCCAATAATACCACTAAATAAACCTAAGCCAGGCTTCCCAGCAGTAACCAAAAAATAGTCAAAATATGTTTTTAAAATAGCAACTGGTACAAAATATAAAGTAAAAGATAAATAATCATAGCAATCAGCATATAATTCTTCTGTAGAACCTGCTAAATAAATAATATTCTTAATAAATAAATTTCCAAAAATGGAAATTAAAATACCAATTAAAAACACCACAATCGTAAGTGATGTAAAAATACTTCTTGCTTTTTGTTCCTTTTTTTCACCCAAAAGCATAGCAACAATAGCACTTCCGCCTGTTGCCATCATAATGGAAGTTCCTAATACTAAATTGATGACAGGATATACAATATTTGTAGCAGATAAGGCATTTGCACCTACATAACGAGAAATAAATACACCATCTACGATTGTATATAAGGATAAAAACACCATAGTTGACATAGTTGGTAAGGTAAAAGCAAGCATAGATTTTAATGATATTTTTTTGTCTAATCCCATTGACATTTTATAAACCTCTTTCTACATACAGATATTAATTTTTAATATCTGATAAAAATAATATAAAAAGTACAGGTAATAATACCAAACAACAAAATAAAATTGCCTTTTCCTGTACAAGCTGAATTAAAAAAGTACCAATTCCAGCACCAATTACAAAAAATAATATAACAGAAACATAATATAGAGATTTTATTTTACTTTCCTGCTTTTTTTGTTCTACACCAGTACAAAAATGAATAACTGCTTGTCTAAGATTATTGGTGCAAAATGTTGTAGCAAGTGGAATTCCATTTGCTTTACGAAAAGTATTATACTGCATTGCACAAATAAAAGAAATTGGCACATTAGTAATACCATTGGGCAAGGTACTTGGTACAAAAGCAAGCAAAAATAATAAGATGATTTCACAAAATACAAATACTGTTTCCCAATGTAATACACTTAATTTGGAAAGCCATTTTGGAATATAAATAGTACAACTAATTCCTACCATATATGCTAAAATTGGGAGTATATAATAAATGGCTTGCTGATATTCTTTATTAATAAAATAAATAGCAAGCATTGCAAAATTTCCTGTTTGAGCATTACAAAATACGCCACCTTTTAAAAGATAGGTAAAGGCTTCTAAAAAACCTCCTACACTTGCCAACATAATACAAATAAAAAAAGAAGCCCATTTTGAAATCCTATCATCTTCATTTAGTATTTCCATTTGTTTCCCTTCCCTTTCCTAACCGTTTTAAAGATTCCTTAATTTTTTTCTCAACACCATTTTCTGTAGGCTCATAGTAAATTCTATCTACTAATTCATCTGGCAAATACTGTTGCTGTACATAATGTCCCGGAAAATCATGGGGATATTGATAATGTAATCCATTTCCTAATTCTTTTGCACCATGATAATGACAATCTTTTAAATGGCTTGGAACAGATTTTACTTGTACATCGTAAACATCTTCCATTGCTTTTTCAATTCCCATATAACAAGCATTACTTTTAGGAGCACAGGATAAATAAGTAACTGCTTGCGCTAGAATAATGCGACATTCTGGCATTCCAATAAATTGCACTGCTTGTGCTGCCGATACAGCAACCTGTAATGCATGGGGGTCAGCATTTCCCACATCTTCTGAAGCAGCTATCACAATACGTCTTGCAATAAATTTAGGGTCTTCTCCAGCATACAACATTTTTGCCAAATAATATAATGCTGCATGAGGGTCAGAACCTCTGATGCTCTTAATAAATGCAGAAATGGTATCATAATGATTGTCCCCATCTTTATCATAGTTTAAAGCCCTTCTTTGAATACATTCCTGTGCTACTGATAAATCAATAAAAATTCTCTCTTTGTCTTTTTCTGTGGTAAGAACAGCTAACTCTAATGCATTCAATGCAGCACGAGCATCTCCATCTGCTATATCTGCCAAAAAATCAATCGCATCTGCTGATATTTCTACCGGATAAGTGCCTAATCCTTTTTCACTATCTTTTAAAGCCCTTTTTAATATCTCTTTAATATTCTCATTTGTTAGTTTTTTTAATTCAAATAGAACAGAACGAGAAAGTAGTGCTTTATTTACTTCAAAATAGGGATTTTCCGTTGTAGCACCAATTAATATAATGGTGCCATTTTCCACATGAGGCAATAAAGCATCTTGTTGTATTTTATTAAATCTATGAATTTCATCAATAAATAAAATTGTTTTTTTTTGATACATTCCAGAAGTATCTTTTGCATGTTCGATTATCTCTTTCATTTCTTTGATGCCAGAAGTTGTAGCATTTAACTGTTGAAAATCACTTTCTGTTTTATTTGCTATAATTTTTGCTAAAGTAGTTTTTCCTGTTCCCGGTGGGCCATATAAAATAATAGAACTTAATCTATCAGATTGAATTGCTCTATAAAGCAACTTATCTTTTCCTATCATATGCTCTTGCCCTACAAAATCTTCTAGTATAACAGGACGAATTCGAGAAGCAAGCGGCGCATTTTGTTTCTCTCTTTTTGTATGATTATATTCAAATAAATTCATAGACTCTCTCCTTATTTTTTTAATAAAAATTTTTCTAATGCTAATGCTACACCATCTTCTTCATTAGAAGCTGTTACATAATCTGCTATTTCTTGGATACTTTTATGTGCATTTCCCATTGCAATCCCAAATCCTGCTTCTTGCAACATATCCATATCATTTCTATCATCACCCATTGTAATTGTTTCTTCCATTGTAATATTAAAATGTTTACAAAGTCTTTTTACACCAGATGCTTTATTGCCTCCTTTTCGATTGATAAAAAGATACTTGTCCCATAAATGTTCTCTAATATCAATTCTACTACAATCTCCCTGCTGTATCATAGTTTTTATCCCAGAAATAACTTCTGTTTGCCCTGCAATAACAACTTGATAAATAGGTGGTGTTATTTTTTTTAGTTGCTGCCAATTTTTAATATAACGAACTCCGTTTCTATAACTTTTTATCCTACCTAATAAAGTTCTTTTATTAAAAATATCATAATGATACTCTTTTTCTTTTTCAGCAAATTTATAATAAATATAACCTGTATTAAGTTCTACAAATACCTCTTTCCCTTTTGTAGCAGAAAGAATTAAATTAATTTCATATTCAGATAATTCCAATCCTTCTACAATTTTTTCTGTTTCTGGCGAAACTAATACTGCGCCATCAATGCAAGCAATCGGAACTTTAATCCCTGCTTTTTTTGCTACTGGTAAAGCATTACGCATATTTCTTCCTGTGCAAATTGTTACAATACCACCTGCTTTTTGCACATCAGATATGGCTTGCATTGTTTTTTGAGAAATATTCCCCTTATTATCAATCAATGTACCATCAATATCTAATACTGCTAATTTATACATTTTTTCTCCTCCTAGTTTTATAGTACATTATTTTGCTATACTAATAAGTACAAAGTCCGGTTGTTTCCTGTATATAGTATAATATTTTTTTAAAAAAACTATTTTGTTGATATGTTTCAAAAGGTACTGTATAATTTCCTTGTTCGTTCTTCCATATCCTTTGAAAATAAGCAACAACTTCTTTTGTAAAATCATTTCCTTTTTTTGCTATAATTTCTAAATCTGCTTCAAGGTTATACCCTTTTAAATTTTTTCTAGTATAATTCCCAGAACCAAGCACTACAACATCTTGCTGTTCAAAATCAAAATACGACATTTTGGTATGATATTGCTCTCCTTTTGTATCATACCAACGAATTTGTATATTTTTATTTTTATTATGTAATTGTGTTAATACAGAACGATTTGGAGAACCATCTTTTTGAATACCAAAAGCATCTTTATTAGGGTCTGCTACAATATAAATAGAAACACCTCTCTCTGCTGCATTTTCTAATTCTTTGATAAGGTGAAATTCTGTAATATAAAAAATACCCATATAAATGGTGTCCCCTTCTTTAGCTTGTTGGATATTTTTTATTAAACTATAAAAAATTCCCTTTTCTGTAATATATTTTACTTGTGTGTCAGCAATATTACTTGTTTGTGTTCCTTTATATTCTAACTTTGGCAATATCACATTGGATTGTTGCGCAATGACTCTTTCGCCTTCTAATATATATGGAATTACATCACTTTGAAAACGAACTGCTACATTAGAATGATAACTACTTGCATCATGCGGATTTGCCGAAGCAATGAGGGCTTCTTTTTCTGTTATGATTAACTTTCTATGATTCGCTTTAAGATTTGCTAATTTTAAAACAGAACGTATATTTATTTTAGGAGCTGTTTTGTCTAAAGGATTTGAAATCCAACCTTTTCCACTATTTCCAAAAGGTTTTACAAAAAAGCGATAATATCCAGAATAAATTGGATTAGAGTCTTTTAATGCATCTAAATTTGTTTCAATCACAATAATATTATATTCCTTCATTAACTGCATATTTTTTTCTATATAAGAACCATAAAATCCATTAATGGGGTCTGTAATAAAAATAATATCTATATCAGGATTTTCTTCTTTTTTTGCAATCAAAGCCTCTGTTATCCTTTGCGTGGTATTAGGATATTGATATTGTGTTTTATCATAAACATCATTATATAAAAATAAATCTAATACAATAAAATCTTTTGCTTTTTTAATCATGTCTAATTCAGCTGAAAGGATAGATTGTTGGTTTTCCCTCTTTCCCTCTTTTTGATAGGTTAAATCATATAAAAATTGTAAAGAAGAAACATTTTGATATTCACTTTCTATGGAAGTACCTACAGGACTTTTTGTGCATAAACTCCAAATAATAGGAAATAATAATAAAATAAAAAGTATTTTTTTCTTCTGCCCCAAATGCATTTTTATTTTCCTTTCTTACAAAAAATAATCTCTATACTATCATATAAAAAGAAGTATCAAAATATTTTGATACTTCTTTTTTTCCTCTTATTAAAATTCAGCTGGAAACGTGACTTGAACACGCGACCTGCTGATTACGAATCAGCTGCTCTACCGACTGAGCTATTCCAGCAAATATAACTGTGTTTTATTATAGCACTTTTTTTTATAAATTGCAACAAAAAAGTCCCCTTTTTCAGGGCAACCGCACAAAAAATATTGTATAGAAAGAATAAAATTTAGAATCTGTTGCGTGTGCAAGAAGTAAAGTTTTTGGTTAAGCTTTTTTCAAAAAGCTTGTAGGGTTTTAGGGACAACGTCCCTAAGCTTTTAAAAGAAGTCCCCTTTTGTAAGAGGACTTCTTTTTATCCTTAGGCTTACATCATGCCGCCCATTCCGCCGCCCATGCCTGCCATATCAGGATGTGCGTCATTTTTAGAAGGTAATTCTGCAACAACTGCTTCTGTTGTTAAGAAAGTAGAAGCAACAGAAGTTGCATTTTGTAAAGCACTTCTTGCAACCTTTGTAGGGTCTAAAATACCAGCGTCTACCATTTCAACATATTCTTCTGTCAAAGCATTAAAGCCCATACCACAAGAAAGTTCTTTTACTTTATTTACAATAACAGAACCCTCTAAACCAGCGTTTGTTGCAATTTGGCGCATAGGAGCTTCCAATGCTTTTAAAACAATTTCTGCACCAGTTTTTTCATCACCTGTTAGGCTTTCTGCTACCTTTTTCACTTGCTCGATTGCATGAATGTAAGCTGTACCACCACCAGCAACAATGCCTTCTTCTACTGCTGCTCTGGTAGCTGCTAAAGCATCTTCCATTCTTAATTTCTTTTCTTTCATTTCTGTTTCTGTTGCAGCACCTACTTTAATAACTGCAACACCACCAGATAATTTTGCTAATCTTTCTTGTAATTTTTCTTTATCAAAATCAGATGTTGTTTCTTCTAATTGTGCTTTGATTTGGTTAATTCTGCTTTGAATTTCTTCTTTGTTACCTGCACCATCTGCAATAATTGTTAACTCTTTTTCTACTCTAACAGTTCTTGCATGACCAAGCATATCAATGGTAGCTTCTTTTAAGTCAATACCTAATTCATCAGAAATAACTTGACCACCTGTTAAAGCTGCAATATCTGCAATCTGTGCTTTTCTTCTTTCCCCATAACCAGGTGCTTTTACTGCAACACAGTTTATGGTGCCTCTTAATTTATTTACAACTAAAGTAGCAAGGGCTTCTCCTTCTACATCATCTGCAATAATAAGTAATTTTCCACCTACTTGCATAATTTGTTCTAATACAGGTAATAAATCTTGAATATTAGATATTTTTTTATCTGTAATCAAAATAAATGGGTCTTCTAATACAGCAATCATTTTTTCCATATCTGTTGCCATATAGGAAGAAAGATAACCTTTATCAAATTGCATACCTTCCACAAGTTCTAATTCTGTGTTCATTGTTTTGGATTCTTCTACTGTAATGACGCCATCATTTGTTACCTTTTCCATAGCATCTGCAATCATTTCTCCCACTTCTTCATCACCAGCAGAAATAGCAGCAACATTCGCGATATGTTTTTTGGTAGAAACAACTTGACTCATCTTTTTAATTTCTTCTACAGTTGTTTCTGTTGCTTTTTGCATTCCTTTTCTTAATATAATAGCATTTGCACCAGCTGCAATATTTTTTAACCCTTCTTGAATCATTGCCTGTGCCAATACAGTAGCAGTTGTTGTTCCATCACCAGCAACATCATTTGTTTGTGTTGCAACTTCTTTTACTAACTGTGCACCCATGTTTTCATACGGGTCTTCTAATTCAATATCTCTTGCAATAGAAACACCATCATTCGTAATCAATGGAGAAATAAATTTTCTATCTAAAACAACATTTCTACCTTTTGGACCTAAAGTTACTTTTACGGTATTTGCTAATTTATTTACACCGGCTTCCATTGCCTTTCTCGCTTCTGTGCCATATTTAATTTCTTTTGCCATGATAATTTTCCTCCTAAAAAATTTATTATTGTTCTACTTTTGCAAGAATATCATTTTGTTTGATTACAATATAAGTTTCGCCTTCAAATTTGATTTCTGTACCTGCATATTTAGAATAAACAACTCTATCTCCTTCTTTTAACACCATTTTAACTTCTGTATCTCCTACCAATCCACCAGGGCCTACTGCAATGACCATTGCTTCTTGTGGTTTTTCTTGAGATTGTGCTGTTAATATCAAACCAGATTTTGTTTTTTCTTCTGCTTCTAACTGTTTAATTACGACTTTATCTCCTAATGGTACAAGTTTCATAAAATAATAGCCTCCTTAAAAAATACATATCCTAAACTTGTTAGCACTCGTTTAAATCGAGTGCTAATTTCTAATTACTATATTAGACATTGTTTTCCATTTATG
This sequence comes from uncultured Clostridia bacterium, assembly GCA_910587195.1. Lineage (GTDB taxonomy): Bacteria > Bacillota > Clostridia > Lachnospirales > Anaerotignaceae > Coprocola. Next base: position 36,299 of record CAJUKL010000006.1, read on the forward strand.
CAAATAGTATATTCGTTTTTATTTTGATATATTCCCATTTATTTCTGTAATTTTATGCTATTTTCTTTCAATATCTTTAATATTCTTATTTTTTTATTTTTTTTCTAAAAAAATATTTTTTATTCACAAAATTGTTACAATGGAGCTTAATAAAATAATAAAAAAAGAAAATTCATTTAAAAAAATCCCTAAATAACTTACAAAAAAAGGAAAAATTTTATCAAAATTTACACTATACTATCTTATTTTGACATGTTATAATTTTTCCATACTTTTATTAATAAGGAGGAAGCAATATGAGTGAAAAAATAAGAGTAGCTATTGCAGGCTATGGTAATATTGGTCGTGGTGTAGAAGCTGCGATTGCACAAAATGAAGATATGATATTGACAACAGTTTTTACAAGAAGAAATCCTGAAAGCATTCAAATTAATACCACAGGTGCAAAAGTAATGAAAATGTCAGATGCGGCATCTATAAAAGATGAAATCGATGTTGTAATTCTTTGTGGTGGCTCTGCAACAGATTTACCAGTACAAGGCCCAGAAATGGCACAACTTTTTAATACAGTAGACAGCTTTGATACCCATGCAAAGATACCAGAATATTTTAAAGCAGTAAATGAAGCTGCTTCTAAAAATGGAAATGTTTCTATTATTTCTGTTGGTTGGGATCCTGGTTTATTTTCTATCAACAGACTTTATGGAAGTGCAATTTTACCAAATGGCGGATATTATACTTTTTGGGGAAAAGGGGTAAGTCAAGGACATTCTGATGCCATTAGACGTGTAAAAGGAGTAAAAAATGGAATTCAATATACCATTCCTGTAGAATCTTCTGTAGAAGCAGCAAGAAGCGGAAATTTACCAGAATTGACAACACGTCAAAAACATACTCGACTTTGTTATGTTGTAGCAGAAGATGGTGCAGATTTGGCAGAGATTGAAAAAACAATCAAAGAAATGCCAAATTATTTTTCAGATTATGACACTACAGTAAACTTTATTTCTGAAGAAGAATTAAAACAATATCATAGCAAAATGCCTCATGGTGGTTTTGTTATCCATAGTGGTAGTACAAACAACAACACAAACAAACATGTTATAGAATACTCTTTAAAATTAGACTCTAACCCAGAATTTACTGGCTCTGTATTGGTTGCTTATGCAAGGGCTGCTTATCGTTTAGCAAAAAAAGGGGAATGTGGCGCAAAAACAGTATTGGATATTGCACCAGCTATGCTTTCTCCAAAAACAGGAGATGTTTTAAGAAGTACACTATTGTAATAAAAAAAGGTGTAGCATCTGCTACACCTTTTTAAATACTCTTTTTTAATAATTTTGTGTTGGATATTCAAGATTTTCTTTTTTTATCTGATATAATACTTCTTCTAAAAATTTGCCACATTCTATTTTTGTAATTTCTAAATTATGGTCTAAATAATTACCACACATATAAGATTTTGCCGCAGGAATTTCACCTACAAAATTTGCCATATATTCAAAAGATTCTGTAATAATCTTAATTACATCTTCTGATTTTAAATCTCCTTTAAAAATAACATACATTCCAGTACGGCAGCCCATAGGGCCAACATAAATTGTCTTATCTGCCCATTCTTTATGACTTCTAAAAAAAGTTGCCATCAAATGTTCTATGGTATGCATTACAGAAGTATCCATTACCATTTCACGGTTTGGCTCTTTCATTCTAACATCAAATGTTGTTAAAACACCATTTTCAACAGTATCTTTTCGAGAAACATAAATCCCTCTTAACAATTTATCATGATTAATTCCAAAACTTGTAACATCCATCTTTTTTCTCTCCTTTATTTTCATATATTATAATTTTATACTTTATTCTAACAAAATACAATATAAATTTTATAAAATACATTAATATTCCATTCTATATTGCATAATATTTTTATTTCTTTTATACTTAAAATAAAGAAATTTATACAGAAAGAAGGAATTAAAATGAGCATTACAAGAGAAGAAGCATGGAAATTATTAAACGAATTTAATAAAGAACCTTTTCATATTCGCCATGCTGAAGTAGTAGAAGGCATCATGAAATATTTTGCAAGAGAATTAGGATATGCTGAAGAAGAAGAATTTTGGGGAATTGTTGGATTATTACATGATTTAGATTTTGAGCAATATCCAGAACAGCATTGCATAAAAGAGCAAGAAATTATGCGTGAAAGAGGCATTGATGAAAGAATTATCCACGCAACAGCAAGTCATGGTTATGGTCTTGTAGCAGATGTAAAACCAGAACATGAAATGGAAAAAGTTCTTTTTGCAGTAGATGAATTGTCTGGATTGTTAGGTGCTGCAGCTAAAATGCGCCCTTCTAAAAGTGTACAAGATATGGAATTAAAATCTGCAAAGAAAAAATTTAAAGATAAAGCTTTTGCTGCTGGTTGTTCCAGAGATGTCATTCGCAAAGGTGCTGAAATGTTAGGCTGGGAATTAGATGACTTAATTCGCAAAACGATTGAAGCCATGAAAGAAGACCCAAGAAATTAAAAAACTTTAGTCAAACAAATAACCTCCTGCTTTTTTCAAACAGGAGGTATATTATTATTTTTTGTCAGAACAATGTCCACTACAACAATGACAATCTCCACAACTACAAGTTCCTTTATTTTTAATGATATTTTTTACTGCCATAATAACAAGAAGCAATACAATACCACCAATTACAATATTTGCCAAATAAATCCCTCCTATTTTATTCCGCTGTTTGTGTAAAATGAATTTGATGCTTTTTGTCTTTTACAAAAATCATTATTATAACAGCCATAATTGCTGCAATACAAAAAACTGCTGGAATTGGATTTGCTCCATATAATAATGTATTACCAACTGTATAGATAAGTAAAGACACCATATAAGCTAAACCTGTTTGATAGCCCACTGCAATCAATGTCCACTTCCAGTTACCCATCTCTCTTTTTATTGCACCAATCGCTGCAAAACAAGGTGCGCATAATAAATTAAATGCCAAAAAAGAATATGCGGATACCTGTGTAAAAGAGCCTTGCAAGTTTGCCCAAATTTCAACACCATCTTCTGCAACTTCTCCCATACCATATAATACTCCAAATGTTCCAACAACATTTTCTTTTGCTACCAAGCCTGTTATCGTTGCTACTGCCGCTTTCCAATCGCCCCAGCCTAAAGGCGCAAAAATTGGAGCAATGATATTACCAATAGAAGCTAAAATAGATTCACTTGCATCTACCATTTGCAACGACCCATTAAAAGATTGTAAAAACCAAATGAAACCACAAGCAACAAAAATAATGGTACCTGCTTTTTTAATAAATGATTTTCCTCTGTCCCACATATGAATCAATACACCTTTTGCTGCTGGAACATGATAAGGTGGCAATTCCATAACAAATGGTGCTGGTTCCCCAGAAAATAAAGTTGTCTTTTTTAACAAGATACCTGAAAAAATAATTGCTCCAATTCCAATAAAATAAGCAGATGGCCCAATCCAAGAACTTTCTGGAAATAATGCGCCTGCAATCAGTGCAATAATAGGTAATTTTGCACCACATGGAATAAATGTTGTCGTCATAATCGTCATTTTTCTATCTTTTTCATTTTCAATCGTTCTGGAAGCCATTACAGCAGGAACACCACAACCTGTTCCAATTAGCATGGGAATAAATGATTTTCCTGATAAGCCAAACTTTCTAAAAATTCTATCCATAATAAACGCAATACGTGCCATATAACCACAATCTTCCAAAATAGAAAGAAAAAAGAATAATACAAGCATTTGTGGTAAAAATCCAATGACTGCACCAACACCACCAATAATACCATCAACAATAAAACTTTGTAACCATTCTGCTGTCCCTACATTTTCTAAAAATATAGATACTTTTCCTTGTAAAAATTCCCCTACAAATACATCATTTGTCCAATCAGTTGCTATTGTTCCTACGGTAGAAACTGAAATATAATAAACCAACCACATTACTGCTACAAAAAATGGCAAAGCAAAAAATCTGTTTGTTACAACACGGTCAATTTTATCAGATGTTGTCATCATTGTTTTTTCTTTTTTTTGTACGAATTTTAAAATTAGCTTCCCTATGTATTCATATCTTTCATTTGTAATAATACTTTCACTATCATCATCTAATGCTTGTTCGCAATCTACAATGATTTTTTCTAATTTTTCTGCAACTGTTTTATCAAATTGAAAACTTTTTAATACTTTTTCATCTCTTTCAAACAATTTAATGGAAAACCATCTAAGCTGTTTTTTATCTACAATATCTTGAATCAGTGCTGCAATTTTTTGTAATGCCTTTTCTACTTTTGTTTGAAAAATTTCCATACAAATTGTTTGTTGTGTAGCTTCCAATGCAGCTTGTGCCGCCTCCATGGTACCCTGCCCTTTTAAGGCAGATGTTTCCACAATGTTACAACCAAGTGCCTCACTTAATGCTTTTCTATTGATACTATCACCACGTTTTGCAACAATATCCATCATATTCATAGCGATTACAACCGGAATACCCATTTCTAATAATTGTGTTGTTAAATAAAGATTTCTTTCCATATTAGAAGCATCTACCAAATTTAATATAACATCTGGTCGTTCTTTAATGATATAATCTCTTGTCACTACTTCTTCTAAAGTATAAGGAGAAAGGGAATAAATGCCTGGTAAATCTATTATTGTGACATCTTTATGCCCTTTTAATTTTCCTTCTTTTTTTTCTACTGTAACACCAGGCCAATTTCCTACATATTGCGAACTCCCTGTCAAATCATTAAACATAGTTGTTTTTCCACAGTTTGGATTTCCTGCAAGTGCTATTTTTTTTTCCATTTTATACCCCCTATTTATCCAATTAAAATCATTTCAGCGTCTGCTTTTCTTAAGGAAAGTTCATACCCTCTTACATTTATTTCTAATGGGTCACCTAATGGTGCAACTTTTCTAAGGAATATTTCTGTTCCCTTTGTAATCCCCATATCCATAATTCTTCTTTTTACTGCACCATTTCCTGTTAATTTTAATACAGTAACCGTTTCACCTATTTTTGCTTCTTTTAATGTTTTCAAATAAATCTCCCCTTCAAACCATAATTCTATTTGCCATGGATTTACTAATCGCAATACGACTATCCTTTATTTTCACAATAACATTTCCCTGTATTTGAGATATAATTGTAATTTCACTTCCCTCTACAAACCCTAAATTTTTTAAAAATTGTTTTGCATCATCTTTTCCAGTAATTTTTTTAATAGATTGCACTTCACCCATTCTTGCCATCATCAAAGGCATCATAAATGCTCCTTTCCAAAAAAATAAGAACTATATAATTTTTATTAACTATAACTAACTATAATAAGTTTACATCAACTAATTTTATTTGTCAATAGGTAATATAAAAAATAATAATTTACATAATATTATACTGGTAAACTTATTTTTGCTAAAAAATAAAGTAGCTATGAAAATAGCTACTCTAAAACACTTTTTTAAAACACACAATATTGTTCCATATATTTTTCCATTAGGTCTAGCACAGCATCATAACTGCCTTGCTCTTTTAAATACTCATAAATATCTTGCACAGAAATAATAGAATGTACCTGTATTCCAAATTCCTCACTAACTTCCATAATAGCTGTTTTCCCTTTGGTTTGCCCTATTTCACAACGATTTACAGAAATAAACATATGATTTACTGTTACATTTGCAGCATTTTTTAAAACAGGCATGGTTTCCCGGATTGCCGTTCCTGCTGTAATAACATCTTCAATAATAATAACAGTATCATTTTCTTTTGGCTGATAACCTACTAAATTTCCACCTTCGCCATGGTCTTTGACTTCTTTTCTATTAAAAAAATAAGGCTTGTCTATTTGATATTCTGTTGCAAGAGAAGCAGCCGTTGCTGTTACAAGTGGGATTCCTTTATAAGCTGGGCCAAACATACAATCAAAATTATCACCACAAGTTTCTTTTATCAGTTGTGCATAAAACTTTCCTAATGTTGCAATTTGTTTTCCAGTCTTATAATTTCCTGTATTTACAAAATAAGGTGTAAAACGTCCACTTTTTGTTTTAAACTCTCCAAAACGTAGCACATCTGCTTGCATCATAAATTCAATAAATTCTTTTTTATTCTTTGTTAGCATTTTCATTCCCCTTTAGTCTATAATTCCTTTTATATCAGCAATATCTTTTATATCATATTGTTCCATATAGTTTTGAATCCCATTTATTGTTTCAATGGTAGCCATTGGATTTGAAAAATTTGCAGTTCCGATTGCAACTGCTGTTGCTCCAGCCATCATAAATTCAACCGCATCTTCTGCATTTGTAATACCACCCATACCAATAATAGGTACATTCACTGCTTTTGCTGTTTGATATACCATGCGAACAGCTACAGGTTTTATTGCAGGCCCAGAAAGTCCCCCTATTTTATTTGCTAAAACAGGCTTCCTTTTATAAATATCAATTTTCATTCCTTGCAATGTATTGATAAGAGATAAGGCATCTGCTCCCCCACAAACCGCCGCCTTGGCAATTTCTGTAATATCTGTTACATTTGGTGTCAGTTTTACAATAAGAGGTTGTTTTGCATATTTTTTTACTTCTGAAACAACTTTTTCTGCCATTTTAGGTTGTGTTCCAAAAGTAATACCACCTTCTGTAACATTTGGACAAGAAATATTTAATTCTAGTAAATCAACATCTGCATCTGCTAATTTTTCTGCAACTTGACAATATTCTTCTATGGTATGTCCACAGATATTAACAATAATTTTTGTATCATACTGGCGTAAAAAAGGAATATCATTTTCTATCACATAGTCTACACCCGGATTTTGTAAACCTACAGAGTTTAACATACCTCCATAAGTTTCTGCAATACGGGGTGCATGATTTCCTTTCCATGCAACATTTGCAACTCCTTTTATAGTAACTGCTCCTAACTGGTTTAAGTCTACAAATTCTTCATATTCTTTGCCAGAAGCAAAGGTTCCGGAAGCAGTTGTAACTGGATTTTTCATTGTAACGCCAGCAATAGTAACAGATAAATTTCTATGGAATGTTGAGAAATGATTCATTGTTTTTCTCCTTTTTTGTTTATGTTATAATTTAGAAATTATAGCATAAAAATTATTTTTATTCAAGTTTTGGTTATAAAATAACAGGGCAGCCGCATAAAAAATATTGTATATAAAAAAATTTAGAATCTGTTGCGTGTGCGAAAGGTAAAGTTTTTGGTTAAGCTTTTTTCAAAAAGCTTGTGGGTTTGGGCAAAGCTCAAGGTTCTAATACGCTTGCGAGCGTGTTTTTGAAAGGGTGCAAAGTGTAGACTTTGGGGAAACTTTTTTCACCTGTGAAAAGTTTCCCCAAGAACTTCTGACTTTTGTCAAGTTTATAATAAGCCAGTTTTTGCAAAAGTTATAATTTTTGCCCCCCAAATTTTTATGCGGTTATAAAATAAAAATCTCCTTTCCATTTTAGAAAAGAGATTTTTTATTTCTAATAACTATGATAATTTACAATGTGATAGTGTGACAAAAATTTTGTTACCGTATATACCATTACTAAATTGATAGGGTATTGCAAAATTGCTTTATAGACACGTGGTATGGCAAACAAAGGAGAACCATACATCATAAAAAGCCATATCGGAGATAAAATTAAACTAATAATAATTGTGTATAATAATACCGCTCCTGCTACTCGTACCAATGTAATTGGTTTGCGATGCAACAGCAATCCAAACAAAAAGCCAACTACAAAAGCACTAATTGTAAAACCAATAAAATAATAACCAATTGGTTTTGTAATAAATCCTACTACATCTCCAAGTGCGCCTGCAATTCCTCCAATTACTGGACCATATAACATACCACAAACAGCAATCGGCAAAAAAGAAATCCCTATCCTTAAAGTACTGCCAATCATAATATTAAAATAATTTAATATTACATTAAGAGCAACAAACATAGCAACTCCAGTCAACACCCTTGGCTGCTTTAAAGTTTCCATAATTGATTCTTTTCTCATAAATGACTCCTCTCATTTTTTGTTTTGCAAAAAATATAGCATATATTGTTAAAAAAAGCAATCCTTTTTCAAGGTTTTAAATAAATTTGTTGTGTAGTTACTTGTTTTAATAAAGCAATATCATGGCTAACTACAAGCAATCCTATCTTTCTTTTTTCTACTTCCTGTAATAAAAAATGCCATATCTGACTTTGTGTTACCAAATCTAACATTGTAGTAATTTCATCTGCTAACAAAAAATGTGTTTTTTTTCCTAATGCTCTTGCAATACAAAATCTTTGTAATTCTCCACCAGAAAGTGTATTTGGAAAACGATATAGCCAATTTTTTTGGATTCCTAATCCAGCTATTATTTCTTCTGAAATAGCATCCCCTTCTTCTAATATTTTTTTCATAACCAGTTTTGGATTTACAGCCATATCAGGGTGCTGCCATATCATTTGCACTGGACAATAGCCTTTTGGGAAAGGGTTTCCATCTAACAAAATGCTTCCTGCTGTTGGTTTTAGATAGCCTGATAATAATTTACAAAGTGTTGTTTTGCCAAATCCGCTAGGTGCAATGATACCAATGCGTTGTGTATTTTCTATAGAAAAAGATAAATTTTCCAATATAAAACGTCCTTTTTTTTCATAACGAAAAAAAATATTTTTTGCTTCTAATAACATTGTTTTTTTCCTCCTGCCAAAAGACATTTTACAATACTTTCTCCGATTGCAAAATAAGGTATTTTATTAACACATTCTTTTTTTGCTTTTTGACAATAGTGTACAAAGGGACAGCCTTCTGTACTTGTTTGCTGAATGGGACTATGATAAAATCCATTTTTAGGCATACATTTCCATAGCTCTTTTGTGTAGTAATGATATAATGTATCTTCTGATTGAAAATTAATGGCTTTTGTTACTTCCATAATTTTACCATCATATAATACAATAATTTTATCTGCTGTCGAAATTGCTAAATCTAAATCATGTGTAATCATGAACACACCAGCTCCCATATCTGCCATTTCTCTAAAATGACTGACTACTTGTTGCGCTACTTCTTTATGTAGTCCCGGTGTTGGTTCATCTGCAATTACTAGTTTTGGTGTTTCCATCAAGGCAGAAGAAATAAATACCCTTCTTGTCATACCACCAGAAAGCATAAAAGGATATTTATGTATAGCGGATTCTTCCATATGGTATTTTTGAAAAAGATTTTTTACTTTTTCCAAAGATTTTTTATCTTTTTTTCCCTTTGCTACTTGAAAACCTACCTTCATTAAAGGGTCTAAATAAGATGTATTTTGCGGAATTAACACAATTTCATTTCCAAGAAGTGTTGCTTTTTTTTCCTCTGTTAAAATAGAACCCTTATATTTTATGGTGCCATTACATATTACATTTTTTGGTGTAATCCCAATAATACTATGTGCAAGTATGCTTTTACCAGAACCGCTTGCACCTACCAGTGCTACAAATTCCCCTTCTTGCATAGTTAAAAAAAAATCTTTTAAAATATTTTTTTGTCCTACTGTAATTGTAACATGTTCCATTTCTAATAGCATTTTACTCACCTGACTTTTGTTCATAATAGGTTTGCAAACATTTTCCAAGATGATAAAAAAGTAATACCACAAACACCAACATACAACCCGGAAATACAGCAAACCACCATCTACCTGTTACAAGATATTGCATACTCTCAGAAAGTAAAATGCCAATGGCTGGCTGATTGCTTTTTAGTCCAAATCCTAAAAATGTAATACTAGATTCATGTAAAATGGTATGTGGAAAAAGTAATATCCAGCCCGTTATACATTGTGGCAAAATATGAGGTATCATATGATTTTGAAATAAATATAATTTTCCTTTTCCTAGTTTTTCTGCAACTTGTATGTAGATACTTGCTTTTAATTGGAGAAGTTCTCCACGTATCAAACGCGCTAAAGAAGTCCAATGTGTTAGAGCAATCCCTAAGATTACACCTTTTATATTTCTTCCTGCCACAATAGACAAAACAATCAATAATAAAATATGTGGTAATCCTATCATTAAATCAATAAACCATGTAATAGCAGCATCCATTTTTTTACTGCCAAAAGCAGAAATTGTTCCTAAAAAAATGGCAATGATGGTGCTAATACTGGCAGAAATGACTCCAATGAAAATACTAATAGAAATCCCTCGAAAGGTTCTAAAAAAAAGATTTCTTCCTAGCCAATCTGTACCAAAAGGATAAGCCAAACAAGGTGACATATTTTTATGTGCAAAATCCGTAACAAGTGCATTATCTTTGCAAAAATATCCAGCTATAGCAAACAAACTTAATAATGTAAATAGGAATATCATTCTTTTTTTCATAGTTGTTTCCCCTTTACTTGTATCCGTGGGTCAATGATATGATAGATAATATCTGCTAAAAAATTTCCCCCACAAACAAAACAGGCACAAATCACAACAACAGCTAATAATAAAGGCATATCCCCCCCTAATCCTGCGGTTACTGCAATTTGCCCTAACCCCGGATAGGAAAAAACTTGTTCTGCTAAAATAGAACCACTAAAAATTTCACTAATAGACGCAAATTGTAAAGTAATTGCGGGTAATAATACATTTCTTAAGCCATGCTGCCATAGGATTTGTTTTTTTGTTTTTCCCAATGCTCTTGCAAATAAAATATAATCACTTTTTAGAACACTACTCATTTTTTCTCGTGTATGTAATATAATATTTGGCATACCTGCAATACTTAATACAAAAGTAGGCAATACACCATGATGTATTTTGTCAAGTAAAGAAACGTTTTCTGCCATAACACCAATAGGAACACTAAAACCAATGGGAAACCATTTTAACCAAACAGAAAATAGCAGTAATACAATAAGTGCAAACCAAAAAACAGGGGTACTAGAAAATAAAATTGCAATTCCTTTTATACTAGTATCTACAATACTTCCTTCGTTTGCACCTGCAAGCATACCAAGGATTACTCCAAATATTCCTGACAATAACCAAGCACACAATAAGATGCCCATAGAATTAAATAATCTTTGTACTATCACATCATGCACTGGCTGATGATACAACAATGAAGTTCCCATATCACCAGAAATAAAATCTTTTATCCATGTGAGGTAACGCTCTACTACATTTTCATTTGTTCCCCAATACATTTGTAATTGTTCTATTTGTTCTTGACTCATTATACCAAGCGCTGTTTGTCCGACATTTGTTTGTAAAGGGTCTATTGGAGAAATTGTCATTAAAAAAAAAGCTGCTATACTAATGGCTAGAATTAGTAAAATCATACGGATACCACTTTTTAAAATATATTTTATCAAAATCAATTCTCCTTTTATTGCCATGTCCATGTATCCACATTATTTAAAAGTGACCAACCATGTCCATGTGGATGTATTTTTTGCTCTGGAATCGTAAGCCCTTGCTTTACAAAATATAAATGCTCTACATTACAAATCCATACCCATGGAACATCTTGTATAATTCCTGTAACACCATCCCATTGTGCTTTTTTCCAAAGAGAATAACTATTTTCTAAATCGGTACTTTTCAATGCTTCTTCCATATATTTATCTACTGCTTTATTATGATAAGGAGAATATCTTGCGTTTTCGCCATTTTGACTATGATAAATATTATATAATTCCATAGGTGTATGTGCCCCCCAGCCCCAAACAAGAGGTTGTGATTGCGCTAAATCATAAGCTGTATCCCACCCCACACATTCTGGTGTTACTTCTAAACCAATTTCTTTCATATTATTACTAAATTCTTCTGCAATTCCTTGTCTAATACTATCAGAAGGAGGATATAAAATAGAAAAAGCAGCTCTAACACCATTTTTACTTCTAATACCATCTTTGCCAAGTGTCCATCCTGCATTATCTAATAATTCCTTTGCTTGTTCTAAATCATATGGCACTTGCGCATCTTGATACCATGGTGTATTATCACAAATGCTATAAGCAGGGGAAGCATAGCCATTTAATATATTAGATAGGATGCTTTCTCTATTTAAAGCAAGATTAATAGCTCTACGAACAGCAATGTCACTTGTAACATCATTTCCATATAAAATACCATCTTTTTCTTGTTTTGGCTGTGCTGGTAAGTTAATTCCTCTATTATCCAAAGATACAACAGAATATAATGCATAATTTGGAACAGAAATATCTGCATAAGTAGCAGAAGTATAAGAAACATCTACCTGACCAGCTTGTGCTGCTGCCAGAGAAATTTCTTCTTCCATAAATAATACAATAACGTTTTTTATTGCAGGTACATTTCCATAGTAATTTGCATTTGCTTCTAATATCATTTGCTGTCCCTTATCCCATTGTTTTAGGATATACTTTCCGGAACCAATTGGATTTTCTCCATAAGAAGAAGTATAAGCATGTTCTGGTACAATTCCCACCAATGCCATGGTATACGGCCATACAGAAAATGGTCTTGTCATATAAAATACAACTGTTTCTTTATCTATTGCTTCCGCATGATGCAACATAGTAAAATCATTTACAGAACTGTTCTGTTTACAAGTGTTATAAGTAAATGCAACATCTTCCGCTGTTACTTTTTCACCATCTGTAAAAAAAGCGTCCTCTCTTATGCTGACTGTCCATATCATACCATCTTCACTGACAGAATAATCCGTTGCCAAATCATAATCAATTTGCAAATCGTTTGTTGTAACAAATAATGTACTTTGAATCAAAGGTTCATGTGTATGCTCTCCTGCGCCCCAACCATATACGGGATTTAATCCTGCTTCCGGCTCAGAACTAACTGGCATTGTTACAATAACAGTATCTTTTTCCTTTTCTTCCATACTTTTTTTTGTTTCTGCTTTACACCCTACCAAACTAAATAATAATAGCAAAAGAAAAAATATTCTTTTTTTTCTCACAAAATTTCCTCCTTAAAATATGTATATTATTAGCATTATACTACTTAGAGTAAACTCTAAGTCAATGCTTTTATAGGAAAAAAATTTTATAAAATCATAGGGGTCTTTTTTATAGCATTTTGAATATGTTCTATAAAAATATTTCGTATAGAAGGATATTCTCCTAAAGTCTTTTCTATTGCATAAACCGTATAGCCTTGCGACGATATTTTTGTTTTCCAAGTATCCTCTTTTCCAAAAATATCACAGTTTGTATGCTTTCCTGCTACTATCAAAAATGGCATTATATAAACGGTATTAGAACCTATTATTTGTAGCTTTTGCAATAGAGTATTAGAAGAATTTTCTAAGGTATCCACAAGAATATTAGAATACCCTTTTGTCAAAAAACAATCCTTTAAAATGGAATAACAAGCATCTTTAAAGTGCTTGGTTCCATGTCCTATTAACACAAAAGCATCTTTTGTATTACATTTTATTTCTGCTATGATTGCTTCTGTTACTTTATCATAATCTTCAACAGAGGACAATAAAGGAGTACCACATCGTATATCTATTATATCTTTATAAAACTCTAGCATAGTTAACATTTTTTGATATTCCATACCATGCATAATAGAAATGGGTTGACAGATAACAGCATCATAACCTTCTTTTACTATTTTATCCATCGCTTCTTTGACAGTATCAATAACCATTCCCTTCTTTTTTAGTTTATCAATAATCATTTGACTGGTAAAAGCACGATATACAACACTATTTTGATAAACGTTCTGTATTTCATTTTCTATTTGTTCGATTGTTTTTTTAAGGCTATCCTTATCACTTGTGCCAAAACTAACAACAAGAATTGCTTTTTTTTGTCTTTTCAATGCCATCAGTCCTTTTATTTTTTATCAAAATTGTTTAACTCATATCCTTTTAGTGCGGCAGTTAACAATTCTGGCAATCTCTCTGGCGTGCAAGCAAAGCAAGGAATCCCTAACCGAGCAATTTTTTGTGCCATACTTGCACTGTAATAAGGCTTTCCTCCATCTGCTATGGCAAGAAGGCTAATGACTGTTACACCAGATTCTTTCATATCCTCTAATTTTCGTAAAAGTGAGGCTTGATTTCCTCCTTCTTCTAAATCAGAAATTAAAAAAAATAAGGTTTTAGAAGGTGTTTCAATAAATTGTTGACAATAGGCAACAGATTTATTAATGTCTGTACCTCCTCCCATTTGTATGCCAAAAAGTAAATCAATTGGGTCATCTGTTTTTTCTGTTAAATCAATGACGGAAGTATCAAATGCAACAATTCTTGTTTTAATTACATTCATGCTTGCCAAAATACAAGCCATAACAGAAGAATAAAGGATAGATTCTCCCATAGAACCACTTTGGTCAATATCTAATATTACTGTCCAATGATTCACCTTATTTGCTCTATCAAAAAAATAAACCCTTTCTGGTACAATCGCTTTTAAATCTGCATTATAATTTTTTAAATTCCTTGCAATGGTATATTTAAAATCAATGGCAGATGCAGAAGGTAAAGGCGAATGAGAATGTTTATTTAAGGCAGCAACAACTGCTCTTTGTATATCACTTGCAAGCATAGCATTAATTTGTTCTACAATTTTTTGAATATAAATCCTTGCACTTGCTTTAGAACACTGCGGAATTTGGTCTTTTAATAATAATATCGTTGCTGCCATATTGATATCAGGTTCTAAATTTTCTAACATTTCAGGCTCTAAAAAAAGTTGTTTTAATCCTTTTCTTTCAATCGCATCATTTTGTATAATCGTTACAATATCTTTGTCAAAAAGAGAACGAATATCCCCAAGCCATTTCGATAACTTCGGTGCAAAAGGATTATTTCCTGCGCCTTTTCCAAGCTCTCCCTCTCCTCCGCCATAAATACTAGCAAGTGCTTCATCCATTAAAAATTGTTGTTCCGAAAGTGTAAAATGATTCATATTTGAAAATTGTTGTTGTGTATCCTGTCCTAATATCAATCTCCAACGTGCTAATTTTTTTTGTATTTCCTGCTCTGTTATATTTTTCATCATATATCACCAAAATCAAATTCATCTAATTGTTGTAATGTGTCTTGCTCTATTTCTGTTAAGGTATCATTTAATATTGCACTGACTTGTTGCGTATTAAACTGCCAGATTTCTCCTAAATTTTCCGCAATATTATTTCTTTCTGATGCTGTAAAATAAGAAAAGGCTCGTCTTAAAAATACCAACGCTTTTTTAAATTCTTCCTCATTTAAGGTATCAATATACTCTGATAACTGTTCCCAAAGACTGAAACGGCTAATTAAAGCATATTTATTTTTTAATGCTAGCCCTTCAAACCAACCGGCACCTAAATCTGCAGGAATACCATAAGAAAGTCGTCTTTTCATTTCTTCTAAAAGCATTTGCTGGGTCATTTCTCCTCTTTCCAGCAAAATAGCAGCTGCAAAACCAGAGGCTTTTGTATTCAAATCATCTCGGTTTGATACGTTTAATAATGCATCAACCCACTGTTTTATAGCAAGGGTATCATGATTGATAGATGCTAAATTTAAAAAATCCATAGCGGTAATGATACCTTCTACTGCATGATTATCACAAATGCAACTTTTTTCTAATAATAAACAAGCTCTATAAAAAAGCTGTTCTAAAATAGGCAACAAAGCATTCGCATCAACACATCGAATATTTCCATAGCGAATTACAGCAGATAATTTATGAATGGTATTTGCAATGTCAATTACAGAACTTTCTTCTACAAAAAGCCCCTGCAAAACAATAGTAGCATTTTGTACAACTTGTGGCATACCACAAAGAGAAGCATTTTCTAATATTTCTGCTGTTTCTATAATAGAAGTGGCTTTTTCTAATTTTTCTTTAAAAGAAAAAGCCACTGCAACTTCTACTGTTTCACCTTGCAAAGCTGCCTCTACAATTTCAATTTCTGCTTCTGGTGTCCATTGTAACAACCATTTTTCTGCCCAAGTTGCTTTTTCTTGATAAGATTTTTGTTTTTGTGCAAAATGGATTCCCAAAACACAAATACGATGTAGAAAAAAAGACCGCTCTAAATCTAAAAAAGCAGATTTTTGGCTTTTTACCCTTGTATTTTCTCTTAAATCTAATTCTAATATTTGCGCCTCTAATCCTTTATATCTTTCTAATTTTAAATCTTTTAGTTTATAATAAAAATCAGATTGTATAGATGTTCTGCTAACCCCTTCAGGAAGTGCCCCAATTTTTGTACCGATTTCTGTACTTGCAACTGCTTTTGCAATTTCTGAAAAAGACCCATGTCCTAAACAAGTAATTGCTGCATCTCTTAAGTCCTGCAAAGTTGGAATATTACTTTTTTTCATATTTGCTAAAGTAATGGCAAGACGAACCGCTTCAATGACTTCTGCAGAAGAACTCATATTTCCTGTTTTTCTTTGAAAAGAAGAAATAGAAGAAAGATATTGATAACTTGCTTCTATCAGATTATTTTTTTTCATTGCTTTCCAGAGTAATTCATAATAGGCAGGTGCTTTATTCCCTGCACCATAACCAGAACGAGAAGAAAGCCTATAATAAGAATATGGCATCAAAGTATGTTGTGCTGGTATTTTGGGTAGTGCTTTGATTTCTTTTTCCGTAAGTGGCTCACAGTTTTTTATCCCCTCTACATGATATGCTCCTGTTATTACAATAATCTTATCTTCTGAAAAGCCCTCTTGCATTGCATTATCAATTTGTTTTTTCATGTATGCTTCTCTTAATATGTTTTCTGCGGTTTCATATGTATCATCAACAGATAATTCTCTTAATTCTTTTCCAAAAATATTGGCACACTGTTGATAACTGACAGCATCTGTTCTATGTTCAAAATTTCTTTCCCAATAAATTTCTTGGTCTTTTTCTCCAGATTGTTCTGCAATTTTTTGATAAATGTCAGCCGTATTACTTTCTATTCTTTTTCGCTTGGAAATAGCAAGAAAAACAGAAGAAGGTAAATCAATAAAACGGCAAGGAATGTTTTGTTTTTTTGCCCATAAAATCGCTTGGTATTCTGGAGAATATTCTGCAAAAGGATATAATATACTTTCTATGGGTACGGTTTCACTATATGCCATCATGGCAATCGGTGGAACTGCCTTTTTATGGCATATATCGTCCATCAATCCTGTTAAATCAGAAGGCCCTTCTATCAATACTAAGGCAGGCTTGTACTTTTTTAGCGTTTCTAAAACATGCTTTGCTCCAGCTGGTGATAAATGTCGTATTCCAAAATAAAGAGGCATCAATGGTTCAACTCCTTACACTCCTTGTACAATGTTCTATACCGTTCCCCACGTTTTTTCATAACATGCTCTAAATATTCTTTCCATGCAATTTTATCTTTTTCTTCATCTTTTACAACAGCTCCCTGTAATGCTGCCGCTACATCATAATCTGTAATTGTACCATTTCCAAAACTTGCTGCAAGTGCCATACTATTTGCTAAAAGAGAAATTGCTTCTGCTGTGGACAAAACACCTGTTGTTGTTTTTAATTTTTGGGTTTTATCTAATGTCATTCCATTTCGTAATTCTCTAAAAATAGTTACAACATTTTCAATCAATTCTTCTTTTGGTATTTCCGCTTGCAATCCTAAAGAATTGGATAACTGTGCAACACGACTGCGAACAATTTCCATTTCTGTTTGCAAGTTTGCTGGAGATGGCAAGACAACAATATTAAAACGTCTTTTTAAAGCAGCAGACATTTCATTAACGCCCTTATCTCGTGTATTTGCAGTTGCAATAATAGAAAATCCTTTTTTTGCCGGCAATTCAAAGGCAAGTTCTGGAACAGACAATCTTTTTTCAGAAAGAATGGAAATCAAAGCATCCTGCACTTCAGAAGCACAACGAGAAATTTCTTCTAGTCTTGCAATCGTTCCTGTTTCCATTGCTCTATAAATGGGACTTTTTAGCATAGCCTCTTTAGAAGGCCCTTTTGCAATCAACATTGCATAATTCCAAGAATAGCGGATATGTTCTTCTGTGGTGCCCGCCGTTCCTTGTACTACTTTTGTGGAATCTCCGTTGATGGCTGCCGCTAAATGTTCCGATAACCATGATTTTGCAGTACCAGGTTCTCCAATTAAAAGCAATGCCCTGTCTGTAACCAATGTTGCAATGGCAATTTCTACCAGTCTACTATTTCCCATATATTTTGGTGTAATTTCAACATCATTTACCTTTCCCCCTGTAATATAGGTAAATACAGAACGAGGCGACATTTTCCATCCCGTTGGAATGGGGTCTTTTTCTGCCGCAATGAGTGCATCTATTTCTTTTTGAAATAATTCTTCTGCAGGTAATCTTTGAAATTCTGTGTTTTCCATTTTTATCCTTCCTTTCCTTGCGCTATGATTTCTTTTAATTCTTCTTTAAAACAAATATCCAATGAATCTTTAGAATTCGGTCTCCTTTTCTCAAATCCCTCTAATATCATTTTTGCTTCTTGCGCTCTTTCTTCTTCCGTAAAAGGTAATTTTCGTAAAAAATCAATGGTTTTTGAAAAATCATAATAAAAATAGTTTCTACTTCTTATATAAGAAGCAACAAGCGTTTTAAAATTCGTTTCTCCTAATTCTTGCAATATATCCAAGTCAAAAAAACCCATTCCTACAAATTGTCTAAATTTTCTACGGAAGAAAGGAACTGCTTCTTTATAATAACAATTCACCCACCCACGCAATATCCAATATATCTCATCTATATATCCAGTGTTCCAAATATTTTCTTGTACTTGGGTAAGTGATTCTATCCAACGAATATCTATTTCTTTGGCTACAAAACGTGCAGCTTGTTCTTTAGAACGCTTTATATAATATCCAATTTTATCATACTTTATCAATCTTAACACCATGCAGATTTCTGCTACAAAAGCTTTATCACGAAAATTTTGAAAGTAAGACATACATAAATCATAGGTCTTCTCTGGTTCTGTTAAAAATTCTGCAGCCAGCATACTTGGCAAATAAACTTTTCCACATCTTTGATAAAGTTCCTTTGTCATATGAATATATTTTTTATCTGTTTTATCAAGCATATTACAAATCATTATCCAGTTAATTTGATGGATATACCAATTTGTATCTCCATATTTTTGAAACACATCTATCATTTTTTCAGAACATTTATACATTGCTGAGGAAATTAAAACATCTATTATTTTATTATGTAATTTATCTGGAATTTTTTCCTCTTCTTTGACTTGGAGCAACTCTTGCAAAATTTTTTCCAACGTATCTGCAAAAGCATCTGATACTTCTTTTGTTTCACAATATTTTAAGTAAGGCAAATAAGTTTCTGGTTTTTTCTTTGCTTTTGTTAACAGATAATCTATATTTTTTTCCTCATTTAATTGTTCCATTGCTTTTAAAGCTGCTGTTTTATATTTTTTTCCTCTTTCCGTTTCTGCTAAATGAATTAGCAAATCTGCATTTGCTGGAGAACAACCTAAATTTAAAATCGCTGCTTCTTTTACAACAGGAGAACTATTTTCTAAAAGACTGATATAAAAATCATTTTCTTTTTCCCCTGCTAGTTCTTTCAAAACATGTAAGCGATTCACCATATCTTTGCCACCCATAGGGTCAAAATCTTCTTTACAAAGAAAAATTGCGTCCTCCCCTACTTGTTTTATTAAAATTTCTTCTATCAAATAAGGAATTTCGTTATAACTGTCATTAAAACCTTTTATCAAAAGTGGCAGGATATGAAAATCTTTTAAAATTTCTTTTTTTTCGTCATAGACATTGTAAATCATTTCATATCTTCCAGAGCCTTTTGTTGTCAGTGCTGTGATAAGTGGATGTAATTCGCTATATTTTGTATTAGTAATTTTTCCACCCTTTAATACAGTAATCTCTTGCTTTTCCTCTTTTTTTACAGCATATTCTGCTTGTGTGCAGACAACAGCATCTACCAAGGTAATAGCTTCCATAAAAGAAATTTCTTTTTCCTGATTATCTTCTTTTAACAAATGTTGCACAAGCTGGTCTATTTTGAATAACACAGGAGAAGATGCCGCAATCGCATGGAATTGTTCTGCTGTCTTTTTCAAGCGAAAATCTTCTGCTAATAAATTTATGCCTGCAATCGCAAGGGTATGTAATCTGTCCTGTAATTCATTTAATATTGCAATCCCCATATATTTCCCTCCTTTGTTAATACAATAATTTTACTAATTCCTTTTCTGTTACAATGGTATGAGGTACCGCAAAAATTTGATGATTTTCTCTATCATACAAAAACTCGCAGACAAGAGATTGCTCTTTTAAAAAGGATTGGCTTGGTAGATACGATAAGGTTTTTAAAATCTCTTTATTTCTTAATTCTATAGTATCCCCTGTATTATCCTCTAATATATACTGTTCTCCAACCTTGCTAATACTTTGAAAAGCAATCAGGCAAACAACAGATTTTTCTGACAAAGCATTTTTGAATTGATTTTTTACTTCTTTGATAACTGGTGCTAAAGCAGTTCTTGATTTTTGTTTGATAGTTTTATAGTCTTGCTCTGTTACCTCTCGATAAAGTGCATTTTCCCATCGGATTCTTTGATTGATTTCTCCCGGATAAAAATACAATTTTTCAATTTGGGCACACGCTTTTTCGGTATCATCTTGTTTTATATATTTCACTGCTTTTGCTGGGCGAATATTTTCTTTTTTAGAAATAACTCCACTTTGTAAGTCAATCCAATAGCCAATATCGCGATATTCTTTTTTGATTTCATCATAGGTTACATAAAAACTAAGTTGTATCAGTTCTACATTTTTTTGATACAATCCTAATTCTTCTAGTTGACTTAATTTCCAAACATATCCAATTCTATCATACAATGTAGAATTTTCCATAGAAACTTGTTCTGTTTCTATTTTTGTTTGCAAAAATACCCTAGCTTTTTTGATAGTGCTATGTAATTCCACTAAACCTTGCAATATTTTTTGATAATAGTATTTTTCTTTTGTGACATCTTTTTGCAATTCTTCCATTGCAACTAAAATTTGCTGCATCAATGTTTGTGGTGCTGGTAAATAATAATCTCCCATTTGTTTAGCTAAATCGGAATATGTTTTTAATCCTTTTCCAGAAAGAGAAGCAATTCCTGTTTGTAGCACTTCTTTTAAAAACTTTTCTGCTAAGTCTAAGCCTTCTAATTGCTTTTTCATTTTTTTTATAAGAGCAGATTTATTTACTTTTTTAGGTGCTTTTTCTGCATTTTCCTTTTTCTTATCTATTTTTTCCCTTTTAGAAATAATATCTTCTGGTATTCCACATATTGTAAATGGTTTTTGTGCCATATAGTCAAACATTAAAGCCAGTGCATGTTTACAAGGAAATTGTCTACTAGGACAACTGCAACGAAAAACAGGCGCAGAAGGGTCAATAAAATCTACTGTTGTAATATAAAGATTTTTACCACTTCCTTTACATTCGCCATAAAGCAATGTGTTATCCTCTGACTTACTTAATACAGTAAATCCATTTTTTTGTGATATTTTTTTTGCATTTGCTATAGCGGCTGTATTGGGAGCAACTCTTTCCATTAATTCTGTTGTAATAGATACCATAACAATCCTCCTTTTTATATTTCATAAGTATACCACTTTTCTTATACCTTGACCATTTTCTTTTATTTTTTTCCATAAAAAAAGTCACTCCATACGGAATGACTTTATAAGATAGTGACATACTCCCACCGCCTATGCTAACGCATAGAGGCAGGGGCTTCTCGTTCGATAGTACCAATGTACTAAGCATAAGCGAGCTAACCCCGTGTGTCCCACGGTTTTCACGAATTACTTTCCATTCGTACCTTGGACATTTTACGCACAGAAGGAAGCTTGGTTTTCGCATATTTGGTTTCTCTGTGCAACCCTATATATCCAGTTGTCAATGTACTTGTCAATATATTTATTATATTCTATTTATTTTTATAAGGCAACAAAAAATTTATATTTTTTATGCTGATAAGAAAAGACGAAATTCATCCCCCCGCCTATAGAGGCGGAGGAATTCTTGCTAAATTTGGTTAAAGTTCTATTTTTTGAATCAATTTTTCTACAGCTTTTTCTAAAAAAGAAACATCTTTTTGTTCTATTTTTCCAGCGTCACAAAGTGCTGCAATATCAGACTGAATTGGTAATTGTGCCAATACATCAACCTTTATTTCATCAGCTACTTCCTGCAATTTACTTTCTCCAAAAGGATATAACTTTTTACCACAATCACTACAAACAATATAACTCATATTTTCAATCATGCCGCAAACTGGAATGGACATTTTTTCCGCCATATGATATGATTTTTTTACAATCAAAGAAACTAAATCCTGTGGTGTTGTTACAATGACAACTCCATCTACGGGAATACTTTGAAATACAGTTAAAGGAACATCGCCTGTACCTGGTGGCATATCAATCAATAGAACATCTAAATCTCCCCAAGCTACATCTGTCCAAAACTGTTTTACAGCATTTCCAATTACAGGACCTCTCCAGATTACTGGAGTATCTTCTGCATCTAATATCAAATTTGCAGACATAATAGAGATTCCGGTTTGTGTTTTTACAACATCCATTCCGTTTCCATTTCCTTTTGCTTTTTCATGAATCCCAAATGCCTTTGGAATAGAAGGCCCCGTAATATCACCATCTAATATTCCAACTTGGTAGCCTTTTTTGCGAAGTGCAACTGCAATACAGGAAGTCATGGAAGACTTTCCGACGCCACCTTTTCCGCTCATAATGGCAATTACTTTTTTAATATGGCTTTCTGCATGTGCCGTTTCCATAAAATTTGATTTTCTTTCTGCACAATCACTTTGACAAGTAGAACATTGTGATTTATCACAACTGCTCATTTTTTTCATCTCCTCTTTCTATTTTCCTGTTTTGCAGAAGAATGTTTATTCTTTCGCTGGTGTAAACAAATCTAATGTAATGTAAATTGTAAAATTAGTATCAAAAGCAGATAAACCATAATGAGTTAATTCTGGATTTAGCATATTGGTTCTTGTGCCTGCTTCCATAATAATCTGATGATATGCATCAATCGCATCTCCGTCCTCTATTTTTACAACACTTTCTCCTGCCATAGTGTATTTTACACCGCCTGCTGTCATTCTGTCAAATGGATTTTCTCCTTTTAAATTGGTATAACCAACATAATTATTTTTACTCATATCCCAACTATGATAATAAGCTACATTTTCTGCTGTTTCATCCCTTGTCAAAGTTGGAGCACCTTCTTGTACTCGTGCAGAATTAAAAATATCAATCAATTCTGTTTTAAAGTCTGATAAAAACTGTTGGGAATAACGTAATTGTAATCCCTGTTTATAGTCCGTAGAACGGATTACAATTCCCTCTGCTTTATAATCTTTATTTAACAAAATAAAAGAATCTTTTCCTTCTTCCTGCAATTCTACCCTAAAATTTTTTAAGTCAAGATATTTTACATTTTTAATATCATTTGCATCCATTTTTCCTGTTACACCTTTATATTGAAAACTCATATCATTGGTAAAAATTTCTGCAACCTTGTCCTCTTTTATGGAAACCATAAAAAAATGTTTATAATCATTGATATAAATATATCGTTCTAAAGAATAACTATTTTGGTCAATACGGCTTGGTGTTCCCCAATCTTCCTTTAACTTTGAAACACTTTGCCCAATCGAAATTATTTTTCCATCTATGATAATGTCCTCTTGCTGAGAAGTATTTTCTTGCTTTGTTTCTTCTTTTCCTTTTTCTTTTCCTTCTTCTTTTGTTTCTTGTTTTGGTGTAGCGGGTTCTGTTGGTATTTCTTTTGCTGTTTCTTCCTGTGTTTTTGCTGGTTGTGTTGGTATTTCTGGTGTTGTTTCTTCCTGTGTTGTTTGTTTTGCTACATCAGAAGTCGGCTGTTGTTTTTCTAGTAAATCTGGCAACATATTTTCAAAAATAGAAGTAAATGCTACCGCTGCTTCCTCTATAGTCACTTCTTTTAAAGGAGAAAACATATTTTCAAAGCCATTCATAATTCCTGCCATTTGTACCTTTTTAATATAAGGCAAAACGCTTTTTTCCAAATTACCTACATCTTTAAAAGCAACTTCTTCTTTTTTTTCCTCTAATGTGATATTGCTTTTTTCCAATGTTCTTACCAGTATAATTGCCATTTGTTCCCTAGTAAGAGAACCATTTGGCTCAAAAATATGTTCTTCTTTTCCAGTTATAATACCTAAAGAATAAGCAAAAACAATTTCTGGCTGGTTAGTATCCCAAAAAGGATTATGAATATTGTCTATATTAATTCTTTCCCCTGTCACCTTGCGATAAAATTGTACTGCCATTTTTGTAAATTCTTGTCTTGTTATGTTTTCTGTACCATGCAGGAGCATTTCTTGTGGTATCAATTCCAGTTCATAAGCCTTTTCCATGCTCGGAATCGCCCAATCATTTGCATTTATCTGCATTTGTGCAAAGGCAGTTGTTGTCATAGAAACAGTCAATGCTGTTGCTACACCCATTTTAAAAAACCATTTCATACAACCTTTCCTTTCTTTTAAATTTTTATTTCGTTTTATTACAGAATTATGTATAATTTATGAATAGTATACCACATTTTATAAATTTTTCAAGACATATCTTTTAAAAAAATATTTCTTTTCCACAATACTATATCTTCTTTTTTAGTTACTCTGAACATTGTAAAAAATATGTTACAAATTTTACAAAAATATAAAAAGGCTGCCGACCTTCGACAACCTTTTTTTATAATATATGTAATGTCATCATATGATTTTATGATTCCGAAAAAATTAAGCGAGAACCCCCGCTAACTCGTTGACAGCCTGCTCTGCATCACTACCTTCTGCTGTAATTACTGCCAATTTTCCTTCTATCATGCCTAAAGCAATGGTTCCCATAATACTTTTTGCATTGATTTTTTTGTTATCAATCATTACTTGAATCCTGCAATCATATTTACTTGCTGTCTGCACAAAAAAAGCTGCTTGTCTTGCATCTAAGGAACTATTAATAACTACCTGTTTTTCTGCCACGTAAAATCACCTTTATCCTTTCTGATTTGTTCAGCAATCATGCTGATTTTTTTTAACCGATGGTTTACTCCTGATTTTCCCACAGAGGGTGTCATCAAAAGTCCTAGTTCTTTTAAACTTGCTTCTGGATATTGTAATCGTAACTGTGCTGTTTGTAAAAGAGTGTTCGGCAAATTTTTCCACTCTTTTTGCTTTTGAATATATTGTATATCCTCTACTTGTTTGATGGCTGCCGCAACTGTTTTGCTTAAATTCGCTGTTTCACAATTTACCTTTCGGTTTACATCATTTCGTACTTCTTTCCAAATGCGAACATTTTCCATAGTCAATAAAGAAGTATAGGCTTGCATAATGTTTAGCATATCTGTAATCTGTTCCCCTTCTTTTAGATAGACTATAAAATTTTCTTTTCGCTGTACAATTTTAGCATCTAAGCAAAAAGTATGCAATAAATTTTGTAATTGTTCTGCTTGTGCTTTACTCTCCTGCACAAACTCTAAATGATAATTTTTTTTAGGGTCATTGATATATCCTGATGCTAAAAAGGCACCTCTGAGGTAAGTTCTGCGGCAACAAATACTATTTACAACAGGCAAATAACACTCATTACATATTCCCTTTGAGGATAAAACACCTGTTGCACTTAATATTTTTTTTGCATTTTGTGTTATAGTTAAGATATAAACACAATACAAATGGCTTTTTCTAACAGTCACGTTACACTTTATTTTAAAAGTTTTTTCAATCAATGTAAAGCATTTTCTAGCAAGGAAGGCATTTTCTGTTTGTAATTTTATATAAAATTTTTGTCTGAAACGCCCTATGTATGCACACATATTTAGGATAGCAGCAAGTTCTGCAATATTACAATGGCGTGCATTTCCAAATTTCTGTGCAATTTCCCTTTTAACATTATATGAAAATGACAAATTTTTTCCTCCTAAAACTTTTTCCTAAAACTTTTTATGTCGGACATCTTTTTCAATATCGTTATGTTTTAACAATATATTATGGTTTTTTTCGTACAATTTTTCATATAGGGCATTTGCAAGCGTAACAGAGCGATGCTTTCCACCAGTGCATCCAATACTAATAATAAGCTGGTTTTTGCCTTCTTTAATATATTGTGGAATTAAAAACTCTAACATATCCGTCAATTTGTCTAAAAAGACATTACTTTCCTCAAAATTCATGACATAGTTAGAAACGGGTGCATCATTTCCTGTTAGTTCCTTTAGTTCTTGAATATAAAAAGGGTTTGGTAAAAAGCGCACATCAAATACTAAATCACTGTCCACAGGAATACCATATTTAAAGCCAAAAGAACAAACCGTAATAATTAAACTTTCAAATTTTTGATTTTCTAAAAATATTCTGTTGATTTGCTCTTTTAATTCTCTTGTTAAAATATGACTTGTTTCTATAATATAAGTTGCTTTCTTTTTGACATCTTCTAACATTTGCCTTTCTTTTGCAATTCCTTCTGCAATAGAGCCGCCCTTAGAAAGAGGATGGCTTCTTCTGGATTCTTTATAACGTTTAATCAATATTTTTTCAGAAGCATCCAAAAATAAAATTTCATAATCATAACCTAAACTTTGTAATGTGGAAAGAACAGAAAACAAATCCGAAAATAATTTCCCACCACGAATATCAATGCCCATAGCAACTTTATCAATCTCTCCACCTTGTTCATAACAAAGTTCTGCAAATTTTGGTATCAGTGCTGGAGGCAAATTATCCACACAAAAAAAGTTAATATCTTCTAAAAATCGTAATACTGTTGACTTTCCTGCTCCAGACATTCCTGTTACAATGACAAATCTCATATACCTTCACCTCAATTTATTTTTTAAGACCACTCACCTGCTTTTTTTAAAAACAAAGCAAAAAACTTAAAATATACATTTTTTGAAATCTAATCCTTATGAAAAATGATATTTTTATAAAAAAGTTTACTTTTCTCCAATCATTTTTACTTCTGTTTCTAAAGACACCCCAAATTTTTCAAACACTGTTTTTTGACAATGTTCTATTAATGCTACTACTTCTGCACAGGTAGCATTTCCCCTATTAATGATAAAGCCTCCATGCTTTTCAGAAACTTGTGCATCTCCTATTTGATATCCCTTTAATCCTGCATCAGAAATTAGTTTTCCTGCAAAATATCCTTGCGGACGTTTAAAGGTACTTCCTGCACTTGCAAAATTTAAAGGCTGTTTTTCCCTTCTTTGTTCGGCTAGTTCTGTCATTTCTTTTTGAATAGCAGCATATTCTCCTTTTTCAAGCTGTAAAGTTGCACACAACACAATATATTCTTTTTCTGGTATAATACTATGACGATAACTAAAAGCTAATTCTTCTACAGAAAGTATTTTTGTTTCCAATTCTTTTGTCAATACTTCTACTTCCAAAAGAATATCTTTTATTTCTCCACCATAAGCTCCTGCATTCATACAAACAGCGCCACCTAATGAGCCAGGAATACCAGAAGCAAATGCAAACCCTTTTAAATGATATTTTAATGCCTCTGCACCAATAGCACTTAATAAAGCTCCTGCTTCTGCTTTAACTTTTTGCCCTTCTACAACAACATCACACATATCTTTTCCTATTTGTATTACAATGCCCCTAATGCCTTTATCACTTACCAGTAAATTGCTTCCATTTCCAATGACTGTAACAGGCATATTATATTTTTTTGCAATAGAAATAACATTTTTTATTTCTTCCTTATTTCGAGGAGAAATATAAATATCTGCATTTCCCCCAATGCGAAAAGAAGTATGTTTTGTCATGCTTTCTTGCTGCAAAACATGTTCCCCTAAAAATTTTTTTAATTCCTCTATTATCAAAAATATCACCTTTTTCCTTTTTTTATGCGTCCTCCAATCCAAAACTCTGGCTAATCCTTTGGCTTAATACTTCTGCTGCATTATATCCCATTCGTTTTTGTCTTTGATTGATTGCTGCGGATTCACAAATTACAGCTACATTTCTGCCCGGACGAACTGGAATGGAGTTACAAACTATTTTATTGCCAAGTATATCAATATATTCCTCTCCTAAGCCTAATCTATCATAATCTTTTTCACTGTCCCACATTTCCAGCCGTATAACAAGGTCTATACTCTGGGAAATTTTAACAGAACTAACTCCAAACAATTCTTTTACATCAATAATACCAATGCCTCTTAATTCTATAAAATAGCGTATCAATTCTGGGCTTGTACCAATTAAAGTATCATGAGATATTTTTTTAATTTCTACTGCATCATCTGCAACGAGTCTATGCCCTCTTTTAATCAACTCTAAAGCAGTTTCGCTTTTGCCAATTCCACTTTCGCCAATAATTAAAATTCCTTCTCCATAAATATCTACTAAAACACCATGCATGGTAATTCGTTCTGCTAATTGCTCTGTCAGCCATCGGATACACTCTGCCATAAAAATACTGGTGCCTAATTCTGTTTTTAACAAAGGTACTTGATATTGGGCTGCAAATTCCTCCATTTCTGGAAAAGGTTCTAAATCCCTACAAATTACAACACAAGCAACGGGTACAGAAAAAAATTTTTGCAAAATTTCTTTTCTTTGTTCTTTTTCTAAACGACTTAAATAACTATGCTCTACCTTTCCAAATATCTGTAACCTGTCGTTATCAAAGTGTTCATAAAATCCTGTCAACTGTAACGCTGGACGATTTACATCACTTTTAGTCAATGTTTTATCCTCCAAATCAACAGACGGCACCAAGTTCATTAAATGAAATTCTTCGGCTAATTTACTGATTTTTACTGAATACATTTACGTCCCTCCATTATCATGATTCCACTTTATCATACATGATTCTAACTTTCTTTGCAAACATTTCTAAAAAAACCATAAACACTTTCTGCTGCTTGTATTGTCATTTGAGGCACTTCTAAAAGTTGTTCTACTTCTGCATTTGCGATTGCTTCTATATTTCCAAAATGTTTCATCAATGCTTTTTTTCTTGCCTCTCCAATTTTTGGAATATCATCTAACAAAGAATGAACTATCTTTTTTTCCCTTACTTTTCTATGATATTCTATTGCAAAACGATGTACTTCATCTTGTATTCTTGTTAATAGTTTAAAGCCTTCTGAATGAAAGTCAATAAAAATTTCTTTTTCTTGAAAAATGATGCCTCTTGTCCTGTGTTTTTCATCTTTTATCATACCACATACAGGAATCTCTATTTCTAATTCTTTTAATACTTCTTCTGCTGCATGTACTTGTATGGAACCACCATCCATTAAAATTAAATCTGGAAGTCTCGAAAAATTTCCTTCTTTTCCCTCTTTTTTTTCTTTGATGGCATGGTTCATTCTTCTTGACAGCATTTCTTTCATACTTGCATAGTCATTTGCGCCTATCACTGTTTTTATTTTAAATTTTCTATAATCGCTATATTTTGCTTTTCCATTTTCAAATACAACCATAGCGCCTACCGATTCAAACCCTTGTGTATTAGAAATGTCATAGGCTTCTATTCTTTCCAAGGGATAACAAATTTTTAAAGCTGCTTGGATTTCTTGTATTGCTCCAATCGTTCTTTTTTCTTCTTTTTTTAATCTTTCCCCTGATTGTTCAAAAGAAATCATTGCGTTTTTCCAAGCTAATTCCACTAATTTTTTCTTTTCTCCTTTTTTGGGTGTTGTAAATATTACTTTGCTTCCTCTTTTTTCTGTTAAAAATTGTTCTAATAATTCTTTTTCTTCTATCTCCTCTTGCAGCAATATCTCTTTTGGAACAAAGGCTGTACCACTATAAAATTGCTTCATAAATTCTGTCATGACTTCACTTCTTGTCAAACCTTCCACAGCATATAGCTGATATTGCTCCCTTCCTGTCATTTTGCCACCACGTATAAAAAACATTTGCGCTAATCCTTCGTTATTTGCTCTGACAAAAGCAGCTACATCACAATCTCCTAGTGTTGTATTTGTTATTTTTTGTTTTTCACTCATTCTTTTCACACTTAATAATTTATCTCGCAAACTTGCAGCTTTTTCAAATTCCATATTTGCAGATGCTTGATACATTTCATTTTCCATTCTTTGCATAATACCTTCTTGTTTTCCATTTAAAAATTGTTCTATCTCTACTATCATATTTTGATACTCCTCTTTTGTTACCCGATTGTCACAAGGTGCACAACATTGTCCAATATGATAATTTAAGCAAGGTCTTTCTTTTCCCATATCTCTTGGCAAATTTTTATGGCATTTTCGAATCGGCCATAGTTTGTGTATTGTATCCAATGTTTCCTTTATGGCAAAAGCATCCGTAATTGGGCCAAAATATTTTGCTTTATCTTTTTCTACCTGCCTTGTAATTATAATACGAGGATAATCTTCTTTTGTAATTTTAAGATAAGGATAGGCTTTATCATCTTTTAAAAGTACATTATAAAATGGTCTATGTTTTTTAATCAAATTACATTCTAACAATAATGCTTCCATTTCTGAATCTGTAATAATATATTCAAATTCTTTAATATGTTGTACCATTACTTGCACTTTTTGATTTTTATTATTTTGAAAGTATTGTCTGACACGGTTTTTTAAATTGATTGCTTTGCCTACATATATAATTTCCTCTTTTTCATTTTTCATTAAATAAACGCCTGGTTTTTGTGGCAGCTTTTTTAATTCTTGCGGAATATCAAACATTTTCACTCATCCTTTTCTTTTCTTTTTTCTATTATACACCCCTCTTTATTCCTTCGCTACAAATATTTTCGCTTCCCTATTTTTTAAACTACAAAAAACTACAGCAAGAATCAAAATCAGAGTAGACAAATAAAAAGTGAACTGCTAAAATAGAATTGTTATTATTAAGTTATTATTAAAATATAATTTGCTTTTATATAGAATCTTTTTACATAAGAGGAGGCAGTTACTAGATGAAAAAAAGAAACTTGTTCTTTGGCGCTATCTTTTTATTAATTTTAACTTTTATTGCAGAAGTTGCTCACTTTACCACTGAAGTTAAAAATGAGCTTTGGATAAATTCTATTCGAACGATTACCGAAAGTACCCATCAAGGTGCAAACGCTTTAAATATGCAATTTGAAATGGATTTTGATACTTTACATTTGCTTTGGGAACAAATTTCAACCTCTGATACACCAGAAACAATGTCAACTTTATATAAAGGAGTAGAACCTGATATTGTACTCTATCGTAAAAACACCAAAAATAGAGGTGGAATGACAGAAGTTGACCAAAATGTCAATACCTTTTTAGATAAAAACGATATTGAACAAGGTATACTAGATTCTCATATCTGTACGGTAACAGGGGATAGCGTTTTTAATATTTTTGTGAAAGGTACCCTTGCAGATGGAACAACTGCCTATCTTGTAAAAGAATATTTTACAAAAGAAATTGCGGAACAATTTACTTTGTCTTTTTATGATAATATTGGTTTTTCTTACCTTATCAATCAAAATGGTGTTATTATGGTACGCCCCAGACATAAAAATGGAAACAAAACCATTTACAATATTTTTGATATGATTTCTAAAAATGAAAATGATGCACAAGAAATTCATGCCTTTCGGCAAAGTATTCAAAATCTAGAAACTAGTTGGGCAAAATTTAATTCTGATGGGCAAGGTCTTGTCTTTTGTTATGAACCATTAAAAGTAGATTCTACTTGGTTATTGGTTTCTATCGTTCCAGAAAATGTGATTACTGCACAAGCAAAAAGTGTTGTTCGCAAAACAATAGTTTTTTCTGTAATCTCTCTACTTACTATTTTATGTGTCATTGCTATTTTTCATGGCTTTAAAATGCAGGAAAGACAAATACATACCCAAGAATTAACAGCTGCACTGAATATAGCCGATAGTGCAAACCGGGCAAAAGGACGCTTTTTAATGGATATGTCCCATGATATTCGCACTCCCTTAAATGCAATTATTGGTATGGTTTCGATTGCACAGGATAATATTTCTGACCAATCTAAATTAAAAGATTGTCTGGAAAAAATAAATTCTTCTAGTACACACCTTTTAAGCCTCATTAGCGATATTTTAGATATGTCCCAAATTGAAAAAGGAAAAATTATTTTAAAAGAAGAAGCCATTTCCTTACCACAACTTTTTGAGCAAACAGTTGAGGTTATGCAACCAATCGCACAAGAAGCACATTTGAATTTAGAAATGCGTCCCATTCAACTAGAAAATAATACGATTATTGGCGATTCTCTCCGGATTCGACAAATTTTATTAAATATTATTCGAAATGCTGTAAAATATACGCAACCAGGTGGACACATTACACTGGAATTAACACAAGCAGAACATTATCAAGGGCTTGCAACTTATCGTTTTCGCTGTATTGATACGGGCATTGGAATGAACCAAGAATTTATGGAACGTATTTTTTTGCCGTTTGAAAGAGAAAGAAATACCACAGACAGTAAAGTTGCCGGTATGGGTGTGGGACTTACCATTACAAAAAAATTGTTGGATTTAATGGGTGGTACTATTTCTGTAGAAAGTGAATTACAAAAAGGCTCTATTTTTACCATCGAATTCCATTTTATGTATCAAGATTCCAATTTTCCCATTGTTCAAGTGGAGGAGGAACCTGATTATTCTAACAGGCGTGTTTTACTGGTAGAAGATAATGAATTGAATATGGAAATTTTAGAGGAATTGCTTGGTATCACAAATATTCATATTGAAAAAGCTTATGATGGACAGCAAGCAGTATCTATGGTGACATCTCAACCACCACATTATTATAACCTTATTTTTATGGACATTCAAATGCCTGTAATGGATGGTTATGAAGCAGCAAGACAATTACGAAATATGGACAGAGATGACCTCCATGTAATTCCGATTGTTGCAGTTTCTGCAAACGCCCTTGCAAGTGATGTAGAAAATGCATTGATTGCGGGCATGAATGGACATATTCCAAAACCAGTTGATTTAGATGAATTAATTGGTACATTACAACAATATCTTTAAAAAAGGAAAACAGTCAGTATAAAACTGACTGTTTCTTTTTATTACTTTTCTGTTTCCTCTGTTTCTACTTTGTCAGAACCCTCTGTAGTAGGTTCTTCTGCTTCTACTTTGTCAGAATCCTCTGTAGTAGGTTCTTCTGCTTCTACTTTGTCGGAATCTTCTGTAGTAG
>CAJUKL010000007.1:0-51667 GCA_910587195.1 uncultured Clostridia bacterium
GAGAGCAGAGCTCTCAAGGTCTTTCTACGCTTGCAAGCGTGTTTTTGAAGGGGTTTGGGGAAAAACTTTTCACAAGTGAAAAAAGTTTCCCCAAGAACTTCTGACTTTTGTTAAGTTCATAATAAGTCATTTTTTTATTTTTAAACTCAAATTATTATAATTATTACAAAAAATTTTTATGCGGTTACCCTACCGACCGGAGTGAAGCGTAGACCAAAGTTCCCAAGGTTTTTACACAGGAAGCACAAAACTATTGATAAGTTTATCATAACAGCTTTCACATAGGTCAAAATTATCTTCTCTCCCATCTTTTTCTGAAAAATATCCCCATTGTTTTTCTATGTGTAAATGGTCTGCAAAGTATCCATGTTCTTTTTTAATTTCTTTTCCACAACAGTTGCAAAGGACTTTTTCCACTTTTTGGCTATTTGTAATTTCATTTTTATAAATTTTCATTTTTTTTGTCCCCCTTGTCTGTTTATCCTTTATTGACTGTAGTGTAACATAACTTTTTAATTTTTGCACTATTAAAACGCTGGTACATCTGTTAAAATAAACATCAAAAAAGGAGGATATTATGGATATAAAACATTGTATGATTTGTCCTAGAAATTGTGGCATAAGTCGTTCTGATGGTGAAAAAGGATATTGTAAAGCGGGTGAATTGCCAAAATGCGCATTGGCTTCTGTACATCATTGGGAGGAACCCCCTATTAGTGGCACAAAAGGCTCTGGTACTGTCTTTTTTTCTTATTGTAATTTAAACTGCGTTTTTTGTCAAAATTATACCATTAGTGCGCAAGGTTTTGGAAAGGAATTAACAATAGAACAGTTAGCAGATGTTTTTTTATCACAGCAAAAAAAGGAAGTTCATAACATTAACTTAGTTTCTCCTACTCATTTTATTCCACAGATAAAAGAAGCTTTATCTTTAGCAAAGCAAAAAGGATTGCATATTCCGATTGTATATAATACAAATAGTTATGAAAAAGTAGAAAGCTTAGCTTTATTAGAAGGTTTGATTGATGTTTATTTACCTGATTTTAAATATATTTCTTCTGCTTATAGTAAGACTTATTCTTTTGCGCATGATTATGCAAAGTATGCCACAAAGGCAATTTTGGAAATGAAAAGACAACAGCCTGAAATGGTGTTTGATAGTAACGGAATATTGCAAAAGGGGGTTATCATACGTCATTTGGTATTACCTGGTTGTTATAAAGATAGTTTTGCTATATTAGATTGGATAAAGCAAGAATTGGGAGAAGATACTTATGTTTCTGTTTTAAATCAGTATACACCAATGTATCGAGCTTCCGAATATAAACAGATTGCACGAAAAACAATGACATTAGAATATCAAAAAGTAGTGGAACATTTTTTTGCCATAGGCTTAAAAAATGGATTTATGCAAAAAAGAAATTCGGCTACTTCAGAATACACTCCTATGTTTAATTTGTCTGGCTTACCATAACAATGTTGCTAAATTTATTGTAATATTGTATAATAAAAGAAATTATTTTACATAGAAAAGAGGGAATATTTTATGGTAAGAAAAGAAAATATTGTAGAAGTAGAAGGATTACGTGGCGGAAAAGGTTCTGCAGAAATACATCATATTTTGGATAAAGAGGAATTAATGGGACATGGAAAAATGTATGCACGTGTTATTCTTCGTCCTCATAGCAGCATTGGCTGGCATCAACATGTAGGTGATACAGAACCTTATTTAATTTTAAAAGGAGAAGGCGTTTTTATTGACAATGACCGCTCTGAAACAGTGGTAAAAGCTGGTGATGTTTGTGTGATTAATGTAGGTGATTGGCATTCTTTAGAAAATAATACAGATGAAGAATTAGAGATTATGGCATTGGTTATCAATGAATAAATAAGAGTGAAATTTTCAAGGTTTTTTAACAAGCTAAAAGGGAAAACAAAGTTTTCCCTTTTTTAGTATGTTTTATATGATTCCATATTTCCTGTCTAGACTACGGTATTGTATTACTTCTGCAATATGTTTTGTTGTAATTTCTGGACAACCCTCCAAATCAGCAACTGTACGGGCAACTTTTAATATTTTATGATATGCTCTTGCACTTAAATTCATACGTTCAAAAACAGATTGCATTAAAGTTTTTTCTTTTTCGCCAAGTGGACAATATTGTTCAATTTGTGCTGCGCCAAGCTGAGAATTAAAATAAAAATACTCATTTTTATACCGTTCTAATTGCATTTGTTGTGCTTTTAATACTCTTTCTTTTATTTGTGCAGAAGTTTCCCCAGAAGATAATTGCTCTAAAGATTCATAAGAAAGGGCAGGTAATTCAACCATTAAATCAATACGGTCAAGGAGTGGTCCACTGATTCGATTATGATATTTTGTAATTTCATTTAAGGAGCAACGGCAACGGTCACCATCTCCTAAATAACCGCAAGGACAAGGATTCATGGCTGCAATAAGCATAAAATTAGCGGGATAGGTTAGAGTTCCACTGACACGTGCAATCGTAACCTTTCCATCTTCTAAAGGCTGGCGCATAATTTCCAACGCATTCCTTTGAAATTCCGGTAACTCATCTAAAAATAAGACACCATTATGTGCTAATGATATTTCACCGGGTCGTGGAATCCGACCACCTCCTGTAAGTGCAGAAGCAGAAATAGTATGATGAGGAGAGCGGAAAGGTCTTTGACGAATTAAGGTATTTTTGGATTGTAGTAATCCAGATACACTATATATTTTAGTAATTTCAATGCTTTCTTCAAAAGTTAAATCTGGTAATATAGTAGAAAGCCTTTTTGCAAGCATTGTTTTACCTGTTCCGGGAGGGCCAATTAATAATGCATTATGGGTACCACTTGCAGCAATTTCTAATGCTCTTTTTGCATTTTCCTGTCCTTTTACATCAGAGAAATCTACCATATGACTTTGTTCTAATTCTTTTGAAAAAAGAGATTCAAAATCAACAACAAAAGGTGCAATTTTTTTTGTCCCTTGCAAAAAGAAAAGGACTTCTTTTAAATGGGAAACAGGATATACTTTCATCCCTTTTACAAGAGCAGCTTCTTCTGCATTTTCGGCAGGAACAATGCAATGTGAAATTCCGTTTTGTATTGCATGATATACCATAGGAAGCACACCATTCACGGGACGCACAGAGCCATCTAAGGATAATTCCCCTAAAATCAATATTTTTTCTGTAACAGAAGGAGAAAAAAGTTCCATACAGCATAAAATACCAATTGCGATTGGTAAATCAAAAGCAGGGCCTTCTTTTTTCATATGTGCAGGTGCTAAATTAACGGTAATCCGTTTGACAGGAAAAGTAAATCCTGAATTTTTAATAGCCGTTCTGACACGTTCTCTGGATTCTTTTACGGCAGAATCTGGCAGACCTACTAAATCAAAGACTGGTAAACCATTGCTTAAATCTACTTCTACATCAACAAGGTATCCGTCAATTCCCATAATTCCGCTGCTTATTATTTTTGAAAGCATTTTATTTTCCCCCTCCGATATAAGATAATCTTTTTCCATAATAACAGTATTTTTACTATTTTTCAACAAAAAAAGGGGATATGTATGGCAGTTTTGCGTAGAATATGCTATGATGATGTGAAAAATAAAAAATAGGGGGAAGTAAAATGAAATTGGTTTTATTTTGTATGATGATTTCTTTTTTATTATCAGGGTGTACACCTACAGAACCAGAAGAAGTACCACAAACAGAAACGGTAGCGCCAACAATATCAATGGAACAAAACACTTTTAAAGAAGAAAAGAAATTTGGTACATATGAGGTATCTGACAACTGGGTTTTTTTAGAAAATTATTCTGGAGAAGAAAGTGCTTATTATGCTAAAAATGGGGAAGAAATTACAAACCAAACAAGCTATATTGCGGTGGAATATCGTCAAAATCAATATACAAAAGAAGAATATGATACACTTGTTTCTGCAATTTTATATCAATTAAAATTAGAATTAAAAGAGGAGTTATATCATAATTTGATAACAGAATCTTTTACTTCAAAAAATGGTTATTCTGTTTTTCGAGTAGAGTCAAATGACCAGCAAAATGAATTTGATGTAAAAACAACACAATATTATATTGCAGGAGAAAAAGCGCATGTTTTAGTACAGGTAACAAATTTTGGACAAGAAAATATAGAGGAAATAGCAAAAAATATTGTCGAAAGTTTTGTATGGAGAGAAATAACAATATAAAAAAATAATTTGAAAAACCTTCCTTAAGTTATATTTTTAAATATAAAAGGAGGTTTTTATTAATATATAATATAAGTTTCAAAAAAATTTATATTGAATTTATTTGAAAAAGGTTTTATGATAGGATAGATTTCGTATTTATGACACTATTTTAGAAAGGAGATACAATTTTGGAAGAATATTACATGATGTGGCTTTCTCGTATTCCTAATCTAGGTGTTCATAAAGTGTTAGACTTATTGGAACATTTTGGTACAGCAGAAGCGATTTGGAAGGCTTCTTTTAGTGAATTACGTGAAGTAAAAGGAATGGGTACTTTTTACTGTAGAGCAGTACAATATGCTAAAAATGAGGCACAGTTGGAAGAATGGATAGGGGAGTTAGAAGAAAAAGATATTCGTTTTATTTCTATTAAAAGTCCAGAATACCCTTATCTGTTAAAACAAATTTATGACCCACCCATTGGTTTTTATATGAAGGGAGTTTTGCCAGAGGATGACATTGATAAAGTAAGTGTTGTTGGTGCAAGAAGATGTTCTCATTATGGAGCTTCTGTAGCATATAAATTAACAAAGGATTTAGCAAGCGCAAATATTGTAATTGTTAGTGGCATGGCAACAGGAATTGATGGAATTGCACATAAAGGTGTGCTGGACGGGGGTGGACAAACTATAGCAGTATTAGGTACAGGTGTAGATGTTTGTTATCCAGTGGAACATAAAGAACTGAGAGAACGTATTATAGAAAATGGCTGTGTTATTTCAGAATATCCACCCCAAACAAAAGCGCATCCGCAAAGATTTCCAAAAAGAAATCGTATTATTGCTGGTTTATCTCCTATGACCATTGTAATAGAAGCGGGCAAAAAAAGTGGCACCTTTATCACTGCAGACCAAGCATTGGATAATGGTAGAGAAGTGTTTGTAGTACCAGGCAATGTTACAAGTGCCTTGAGTGAAGGAACAAATAACTTGATTAAACAAGGTTGTCCTATTATTACAAACTTTGAAGATGTGCTTGCAGCACTAGGAATTGCTTTTACAGAAAATGAAAAACAGTCCTTACAAAAACACATGACAGAAAATATGGAACAGGAAGAAAAAGAAGTCTATCGTTGTATTCAACAAGAACCAATTAATGCAGAAACGATTAGCAGAATATTAAAAAGAAATATACAGGAAGTACAGTATTCGTTGACCTTGTTGGAAATTATGGGACGAATACAAAAATTGCCTCAACTGGGCTATATTAGAAAATATTAAGAGGTGATGGTGAATGGCGGAAAAAAAAGAAGTGGAAAAACCAAAAAAAGCAAAAGAAACAAAAAAACATCTTGTAATTGTAGAATCTCCAGCGAAAGCAAAGACCATTAAAAAATTTTTGGGAAATACGTATAAAATAGAGGCATCTATGGGACACGTTAGAGATTTACCCAAAAGTCAACTGGGGATTGATATGGAACATGATTATGAACCCAAATATATTACTATTCGAGGAAAGGGGCAGTTATTAAGTAAGCTAAGAAAAGAAGCACATGCTGCTGATAAAGTTTATTTGGCAACAGACCCTGACCGAGAAGGAGAAGCCATCAGTTGGCATTTGCTTCATGCTTTGGATTTAAAAGAAAAACCAATTAGTCGTATTACTTTTAATGAAATTACAAAAAATGCAGTAAAAAAGTCCATTTCAGAAGCAAGAGAAATAGATATGGATTTAGTAAATGCACAACAGGCAAGAAGAATCCTTGATAGAATGGTAGGATATACTATCAGTGATTTACTTTGGCAAAAAGTAAAGGGAAGATTAAGCGCAGGACGTGTACAATCTGTAGCATTAAGAATTATTTGCGATAGAGAAGAAGAAATCAATAGTTTTATTCCAGAAGAATATTGGAGCATTGTGGCATATTTAACAGATGACCATAAAAATGAAATAGAAGCAAAGTTTTATGGCACAGATGAGCAAAAAATAGAACTGCATAACCAACAGCAAACAGAAAAAATTGTAGAAGAAATAAAAACAGAAGAATTTGTAGTGGAAGAAGTAAAACAGGGCACAAGGATTAAAAAGCCAGTAGCACCTTTTACTACAAGCACTTTACAACAGGAAGCCAGCAAACATTTGAATATGACAACACAAAAAACAATGATGGTTGCGCAACAACTTTATGAAGGGGTAGATATTAAAGGAGAAGGAACAGTTGGTCTGGTATCTTATATCAGAACAGATTCCTTCCGTATTTCTGATGAGGCTTATGAAAATGTAGTGCAGTTTATTTATGACACTTATGGAAAAGAATATGTCAATGAGAAAAGAGTCATTTATAAGTCGAAAGGAAAAACGCAAGATGCGCATGAAGCAATCCGTCCAACAAGTGTGTCCCGTACACCGGAGAGCTTAAAAGAATCTTTGTCAAAAGACCAATATAAATTATATAAATTGATTTGGGAAAGATTTGTTGCAAGCCAAATGGCACCTGCTGTTTATGATACTTTATCTATAAAAATAAAGTGTAAATATCAATTTCGGACAGGCGGCTCTGTATTAAGGTTTGAAGGATTTTTAAAAGTTTATAACTATAACAAAGAAGAAACAGAAAAGATTGTAAAACTAGAAAAAGGACAAAAATTACAACAAAAAGAAATCAAGCCTTTACAGCATTTTACACAGCCTCCCGCAAGATTTACAGATGCCTCTCTTGTCAAAACTCTGGAAGAAATTGGCGTAGGACGACCAAGCACCTATGCACCTACTTTAACAACTATACAAGCAAGAAATTATGTAACAAAGGAAGGA
The DNA here is from genome assembly GCA_910587195.1 of uncultured Clostridia bacterium. GTDB lineage: Bacteria > Bacillota > Clostridia > Lachnospirales > Anaerotignaceae > Coprocola. Next base: position 7,024 of record CAJUKL010000007.1, read on the forward strand.
AAGAATCTTTTTCCAACAGAGTTAGGAGAAATTGTAAATGATATTATGAAAAATTATTTTGCAGATATTGTAGACATTAATTTTACAGCAACAATGGAAGACAAATTAGATGCAGTAGAAGAAGGCAAAGGAGAATGGAAGCAAATTATTCGAGAGTTTTATCCACCATTCCACCAAGAAGTATTAGACGCTACTGAAAAGTTAGAAAAGGTCACAATTCAGGATGAAGTGACAGATATTATCTGTGAAAAATGTGGTAGAAATATGGTGATTAAATATGGTCGTTATGGAAAATTTCTTGCTTGTCCAGGTTTCCCGGAATGTCATAATGCAAAGCCTTTTTATGAAAATGCAGGCGTAAATTGTCCGGAATGTGGCGGAAAAGTATTGATTAAAAAAACAAAAAAAGGACGAAAATATTTTGGCTGTGAAAACCATCCAGAATGTAATTTTATGTCATGGAATAAGCCAACTGGAGAAAAATGTCCTCGTTGTGGTCATTTTATGGAGGAAAAGGGAAAGAAAAATACAAAAATTGTTTGTTCTAACATACAGTGCGGCTATGTAGAAGAAAAAGAGGAAAAAGAAGAATAATCATAAAAAAATTCAAATAATATCACCACAATGTATTGACATATTGTTGCATATTATGATATTATCATAATAAATAAATAAAGGATGTTTTTAATGGAATTTTTAAAAAGAGTGACAGCTTTAAGTGTTGCAGTTTGCTTATCATCAACAGGAGTAAGTATGGTAAGTGCAAAGGAAATAAATACTCAATCACAATGTGCGACGTGTAAAAATTTGGATGAAATGATGCAAAATAGAAGTGCTGGACCCTGGTTTGGTGATGTAAGTGAGGATTTTAAAATTTATATTCCATCCGGTAAAGAAAATCAAACAACAGCTAGAATATTATCTATTTTGATGACTGTAACAGCACCTTTTATTGAATCTAAAATAGCTCAGGCTTTTTTAGGTGGCACAGCTGCATTTCTTGCTATGACAGATGACACAGGATATCCATCAAGAACATATTATGGTACTATTGCTAAGTATTACCGAGAAATTGAAATTGGAGGAGAATTTTCTCATTTTGAAACAATGATTATCATTAATGTTTATAATGATAAAGCTCATAAAGACTGTATTTATAGAGATACACAAATTTATGAAGGTCAAATGATGATGAGATTGAATAGTAATGAATAAAAAATATTGGTTAAAAATAATACAATCTATATTTTGTGTTGCTATTATGGCTATGATTGCTTTTGGTAACTTTTCAGTTATTGCCATTTGTTTTTTAGAAATATTATTTGTACTGTCTGTTGCTTATCCTACCATAACAAAACATATGAGGAAAATCAAAGAACAGATAGAAGATAAACGAGAATTGATAAAAGATATATTGTTTATTGTATTATTTTATTTGATTATGATAATGATAGTAATTTATAAAAGTATTACTTAATATCGAAAAAAAGAGGTCATATTTATATATTGTGGCTTCTTTTTTTATGTAGAATAAAAAATTTACAAAATTTGAAATAAAATAGTTGTAATATTTTGAGAGCTATGATATAATGCACAAGGTAAAAATATAACACACCTATTTCCATGTATAAAACTGGTGCTTTTGGTAATAAAAAGTCGTTTTGTATAATAGGAAATGGGGCGGACTAACCATAGGAGGTAAAACAAATGAGCGTAATTTCTATGAAACAATTATTAGAGGCAGGGGTACATTTTGGACATCAAACCAGAAGATGGAACCCTAAAATGGCAGAATATATTTTTGCAGAAAGAAATGGTATTTATATCATTGACCTACAAAAAACAGTAAAAAAAGTGGATGAGGCGTATACCGCAGTAAGCGATATTATTAGAGATGGTGGAGAAATTCTTTTTGTTGGTACTAAAAAACAAGCACAAGATTCCATCAAGGAAGAAGCAGAAAGATGTGGTATGTACTACGTTAATCAAAGATGGTTGGGTGGTATGCTTACAAACTTTAATACCATTAAAACAAGAATTGCTAGATTAAAAGAATTGGAAGAATTGCAAGAAAATGGTACTTTTGATGTGTTGACTAAAAAAGAAGTAGCTGCATTACTTCATGAAAAAGAAAAATTAGAAAATAACTTAGGCGGCATCAAAGAAATGACAAGAGTGCCAGATGTGATGTTTATTGTTGACCCAAGAAAAGAAAGAATTGCAATTCAAGAAGCGCATACATTAGGTATTCCAATTGTTGCAATTGTAGATACAAACTGTGACCCTGAAGAAGTTGATTTTGTAATTCCAGGAAATGATGATGCAATCAGAGCTGTAAAATTGATTGCTTCTAAAATAGCAGATGCTGTTATTGAATCCAAACAAGGGGAAGAAATGGCTGGCGTAGAAACAGAAGAAATGGAAGAAGAAGAATAAGAGAAAGGCGTATGCCCAAGCCTCAGCCTGCTTAATGGGTTGAGGCTTTTTTGCAAAATAAATGATGGAGGTTTTAAAATCATGGCAGTAGATATGAAAAAAGTAAAAGAATTAAGAGAAATGACAGGCGCAGGTATGATGGACTGCAAAAAGGCATTGGAAGAAACAAACAATGATATGGATAAAGCAGTAGAAGTTTTAAGAGAAAAAGGTCTTGCCGCTTCTGCAAAAAAAGCTGGTAGAATTGCAGCAGAAGGTATGGTTGAAATTTATTTGTCAGAAGATAATAAAGTAGGTGCGATTGTAGAAGTAAACTCTGAAACAGACTTTGTTGCAAAAAATCAAAAATTCCGTGATTATGTTTCCGCAGTTGCAAAACAAGCAGCAAGTTCTGACGCAGCAGATATGGATGCGTTTTTTGCTGAAACATGGAAAGATGACCCACAATTTACAGTAAAAGAAGAATTAAGCCAACAAGTAGCAGTGATTGGTGAAAACTTAAATATTAGACGTTTTGAAAGATATACAAAACAAGGTTCTGGTAAATTAGTTTCTTATTTGCATGGTGGCGGAAGAATTGGTGTTATGATTGAATTGGCTTGCGAAAAAGAAGCAGATGCTTTGGAAGAATTGGGTAAAAACATTGCAATGCAAATTGCTGCTTTAAACCCTCAATTTATTGCAACAAAAGATGTGCCACAAGAATTTCTTGATAAAGAAACAGAAATTTTGACAGTACAGGCAAAAGAAGACCCTAAAAATGCTTCTAAACCTGACAAAATTATTGCAAAAATGATTGAAGGCAGATTGAAAAAAGAATTAAAAGAAATTTGTTTGGTAGAGCAGGCTTATGTAAAAGATGGTGATATGACAGTACAGCAATATATTGATTCTGTTGCAAAAGAAGTAGGCGCAGACATTACAGTTGCGCGTTATGTTCGTTTTGAAACAGGTGAAGGTCTTGCAAAAAAAGAGGAAGATTTTGCCGCTGAAGTAGCAAAACAAATGCAATAATTTTCTTTCTTGAAATAAGGCTACCACAATCCCACTGGCTTTAGATGGTGGGTTAAGTAGCCAAAAGTTATAAAACATATAGGGATGGTGCAGCCCGAATTTACGCTTGTGGAGATAGTAGGTTACGAGGTCTAGGAAGCAGGAAGCCCATTAGCTTTAGATAATGGGCAGTTCAAAAAAGAAAGAAAACTTTAACTTTGTTTTATAAAACTAGAACATGGAATATACCAATAATAAAAGGCAATCGAAAAATTTGTTTATAACTTTGGGAAAGTTCCATTTTTTTAGGGATGGAATATATCATTTATTTGCTTCAACGTATTCTAGGGAAGATGTTAAGGAAAGGGAACATTGCTTGTGCATGTTTCCTTTTTTTGGGATATTTTGCGAGAATTTTGACAAAATATGAAAAAGATATAGCATTTTACATAGTTGTGTGGTACATTAGTAAAGAAAGGAGCTGTTGCAATCAATGTATAAAAGAATCGTGTTAAAAATCAGTGGAGAAGCATTAGCAGGAGAACAAGAAGGAGTAACTTTTTTTCAGCCGGTTGTGGACGAGCTTGTTAGACAAGTAAAAACAGTTTTAAAAAATGGAACACAAGTGTGTCTTGTCATTGGTGGCGGAAATTTTTGGCGGGGAAGAAGTGCAACTTCTCAAATGGACAGAACAAAAGCAGACCAAATTGGTATGTTAGCAACGGTAATGAATGCGATTTATGTAGCGGACGCACTTCGCCAAACAGGAATCGCTGCTGTAGTACAAACGCCTTTTGTAGTTGGTACAATGACAGAACTTTTTTCAAAAGAAACAGCTTTATCCCATTTGGAAAAAGGAAAAGTTGTAATCTTTGCTGGTGGTTTAGGGCATCCGTTCTTTTCTACTGATACCATTACAGCTTTGCGAGGTGCAGAATTAGATGCAGATGGTCTGTTTTTTGCAAAAAATGTAGATGGTGTTTATGATAGTGACCCTGCTGTCAATAAAAATGCGAAAAAAATTGATTGTATCAAATCAGAAGATATTGTGAAAAATAATTTAAAAGTGATTGATATGGCAGCAGCAAATCTTTGTTTTGAAAGAAAAATACCAGTTGTAATCTTTGGTTTAAATGAAAAGGATAGCATTATCCGTGCAGTGAGCGGTGAAAAGATTGGTACCATCGTAACAGTGTAATGATAAAAAAGTAGGAGGAGTGATTTTATGGCAACAGACACAACTGTTTATGAAAGTAAGATGAAAAAAACAATAGCATCCTTAGAGGGGGAATATATTACCATTCGCGCAGGACGTGCAAACCCCCATGTTTTGGATAAAATTACAGTAGATTATTATGGAGCACCAACACCAATTAACCAGGTTGGAAATGTTACCATTCCAGAAGCAAGATTGATTCAGATTCAGCCTTGGGACGCTTCTATGTTAAAAGCAATTTCTAAAGCAATTTCTGCTTCCGATTTAGGCATTAATCCAAACAATGATGGCAAAGTCATTCGTCTTGTTTTTCCAGAACTCACAGAGGAACGTAGAAAAGATTTAACAAAAGATGTAAAAAAGAAAGCAGAAAGTGCAAAAGTAGCATTACGTAATATTCGTAGAGATGCGATTGATAACTTTAAAAAAATGGAAAAGAAAAAAGAAATTCCAGAAGATGAATTAAAAGATTTAGAGGAAAAAATTCAAAAAATGACAGATAAATATGTAGGAGAAATTGATGCAAAATGCGATGCAAAATGTAAAGATATATTATCTGTGTAAAATAAATGTTATGAAGGACAGGAAGCAGTTGCCTTTCTGTCCTTACTGCATATTTTCTAAAAAATTTTGAGGAGAAAAGATAATGGTTCCTTTTTTTAATAATAACAAAGAACAGTTGCAGCTTGATAAAAATAACATACCAAAGCATATTGCAATTATTATGGATGGAAATGGAAGATGGGCTGCAAAAAGAGCCTTGCCAAAAAAAGCAGGACATAGAGCAGGCGCAAAAACATTGGAAAATATTTCACAAGCAGCGATTAATTTAGGGATAGAACATTTGACAGTATATGCTTTTTCGACCGAAAACTGGAAACGCTCAGAGGAAGAAGTCAAGGGCATTATGGATTTACTAAGAGAATATTTAAAAACTTATATTGACAGAGCAAAAAAAGATAATGTTCGTGTGCATATTATAGGGGACATTACTCGTTTAGATAAGGATATTCAACAACAAATTGTAGAGTTAGAAGGACTGACAAAAGATAAAACGGGCATGAACCTTCATATTGCCTTGAATTATGGTGGTAGAGATGAGCTTTTAAGGGCGATACGAAAAGTGAGTCAAGATGTAGTAAAAGGAAAATATAAAGCAGAGGAAATCGGCGAAAAAGAGCTAGAACAATATCTTGATACAAAAGAGATACCTGACCCAGAATTGCTGATTCGAACAAGTGGAGAAGAACGGATTAGCAATTTTTTGCTTTGGCAGATTGCTTATTCTGAACTAAGTTTTTCTGAAAAACTCTGGCCAGATTTCACAGAATATGATTTGCAACAAGCAATTTACCAATACCAAAACAGAGAACGCCGCTTTGGAGGCAGAAAATAACAAGCTTTTAGAGGAGGTGAACAATATGGGGGTTAGAATTATTTCAAGTGTTGTGGGATTACCTGTGCTAATTTTTTTTGTAGGATATGGTGGAATACCCTTACAAACTGTCATATTGTTGGCGGGTTTGATTGGTATGCATGAATTTTATCAAGCTTTTTCTTTAAAAAGTAAGGGCGTGCAATATATTAGCTATTTTTTTGCTGTTGTTTATATGATTTTTATAGATGATATTATCAATATGCAAAATATGTTTAATGTATTTACTTCTTTGTATTTATTAATATTATTAATTTATACCGTTCTTTTTCACGAAAAAACAAATGCAGAAGAAGGAATGTTAGGATTTTTTGGCTTTTTTTATGTTGTTTTTCTTTTGTCACATGTGTTTTTAATTCGCTCTTATCCCTATGGTAATATGTTTGTATGGCTTGCTTTTATCTCTGCATGGGGCTGTGATACAGGTGCTTATTTTACGGGCGTTACCATTGGAAAACATAAACTCATTCCAACTTTAAGCCCCAAAAAAACAATAGAGGGGTCGATTGGTGGAATTATAACAGCAACCATTTTAGCACTGTTATATGGTTGGTTTATTGAAAAAAATTTTCCTTTAGAAGAAGTTAATGTATTTCTTCTTTGTGGTTTGACTGGTGTTTTTGGTTCTATCTTGTCACAAATTGGAGATTTAGCAGCATCTGCTATGAAAAGATATACAGGTATCAAGGATTTCGGAAAATTGATACCCGGACATGGTGGAATATTAGACAGATTTGACAGTGTACTTTTAACAGCACCTGTTGTATACTATATTATGATGTTTTTGATACAAGTTTCGAGGTGATATTTTTTGAGAACCATAAGTATATTGGGGTCGACTGGCTCTATAGGAACGCAAACGCTAGATGTTGTAAAACATTTAGGAAATATTAAAGTTGCAGGTTTAACAGGCAATCAAAATGTAAAATTGATGGAAAAGCAATATTATCAATATCGTCCTTCTAAAATTGCAATGATGGATATTGGAAGGGCACTACAATTAAGGGAAAGATTGGTTGCCGAACCAGTTACGGTACTTTGGGGAATGGAAGGTTTAATGGAAATTGCTTCTATGAAAGATGTTGATATGGTTGTGACATCTGTAGTAGGAAATGTTGGAATTGAACCTACTTTTGAAGCAATCCGGCATGGAAAGGATATTGCATTAGCAAATAAAGAAACGCTTGTTTCTGCTGGACAACTTGTTATGGACGAAATTAAAAATAAAAATGTAAATCTTTATCCAGTGGATAGCGAACATTCTGCTATTTTTCAGTGCTTGCAAGGCAATAAAGGAAATCCTGTTAGAAGGATTTTGCTAACAGCTTCTGGTGGCCCTTTTCGGGGAAAAACAAAGCAAGAATTACAAAATGTAACAGTAGAAGATGCTTTGAAACATCCAAATTGGAATATGGGTAAAAAAATAACAGTAGATTCTGCTACATTAATGAATAAAGGTTTAGAGTTAATGGAAGCAAAATGGTTATTTGATGTAGATGTCAGTCAAATTGAGGTATTGATACATCCGCAAAGTATTATCCATTCTGCGGTAGAATATGAGGATAGTTCTATTATTGCACAAATGGGCGAGCCTGATATGAAAGTGCCAATTCAATATGCCCTTACTTATCCCAAAAGAGCAAAAAATGATTATGCAAAAATAGATTTTACACAAAGGAGTACCTTAACCTTTGAAAAACCAGATTTAGAAACCTTTTCTTGTTTATCTTTAGCTTATAAAGCATTAGAAATAGGTGGCACAATGCCAGCAGTATTAAATAGTGCGAATGAAGTAGCAGTAAGAAAATTTATGCAGAAAAAAATCGGTTTTTTAGACATTCCTTTATTGATAGAAAAAACAATGAATGCATATATTGTGAAAAAGAACTATACTTTAGAAGATTTACTTGCTGCAGATAGGTGGGCAAGAAATTTTGCAGAAGAAATATAGAAAGGCAGGCGTCACATATGATTTCTATTATAATATCTATTATTGTATTAAGTATAATTGTTATTATACATGAATTTGGACATTTTATTGTGGCAAAAAAAAGTGGTATTTTGGTAGAGGAATTTGCTGTAGGAATGGGGCCAATGATTGCATCAAAACAGATTGGTGAAACAATCTATTCTTTGAGAGCCTTTCCAATTGGTGGATTCTGTCGTATGATGGGGGAAGATAGCACAGGAGAGATAGCAGAAAGAAGTTTTTCAGAAAAAAGTGTATGGGCAAGAATTGCAGTTGTTTTTGCAGGCCCATTTATGAATTTTATATTAGCTATGCTTTTAATTCTTTGTATTACCTTGACAACAGGTATTGTAAAGCCAGAAATTTCTGCACTTTCAGAAGGATACCCTGCAAAGGAAGCAGGTTTACAAGTAGGTGATGTCATTACAAAAATAAATCAAAAAGGTGTTTATATTTATGATGATTTTCAGTTGATAATGGCAGAAAATAAAGGAGAAGCTGTAGACTTAGAAATAAAGAGAAATGGTGAAAAATTTACAAAAATAATTCTGCCAAAACAAAATGAAACAGGAAGATATTTGTTAGGTTTTTCGCCTTTGGTCAAAACAGGAATGCTTTCTTCAGAAGAAACAACATATGCCAAAGCAAATTTGTGGGATACCATTTCCTATAGTTTTGATACTATGGTATTTTATATAAGATATACTGCAATGGGACTTGCAAAGGTATTTACTTTCCAAGCAGGAAAGGAAGAAATTTCTGGGCCGATTGGTATTTTTCAGATTGTAGGAGATAGTTATAAAGAAGGAATAAAATATAGCATTGGGGTAGCGGTGCAAAATATATTATATATTGGTGCAGTATTGAGTGCAAATTTAGGGGTGTTAAATTTATTTCCGATTCCCGCAGTAGATGGAGGACGGCTGTTATTTTTGGTGATAGAGGCAATCCGTAGAAAGCCGGTCAATCCTGAAATGGAGGGTAGAGTACATTTTGCTGGATTTGTTTTTCTGATGCTTTTTATGGTGTTTGTTATGTATAATGATATTACAAAAATTTTAATTGGATAAGCTGAAAAAGACACTTGCATATGATATAATGTAAGTGTTTTTTTATATTAATATAGGATAGAAAAGGAGTTTTTTTAATGATACGAAAACAAACAAGAGAAGTTAAAATAGGAAATGTTACAATAGGGGGAAATTATCCAGTTGCAATACAGTCCATGTGTAATACAGACACAAGAGATATTGAAAAAACAGTAGCACAGATATTAGAATTAGAGCGAGCAGGCTGTCAAATTGTACGGGTTGCAGTGCCAGATATGGAAGCAGCAAAAGCAGTGGGAGAAATTAAAAAAAGGATTTCTATTCCATTGGTAGCAGACATTCATTATGATTATTTACTTGCCTTAACTGTGATGGATTTAGGTGTTGATAAAGTACGTATTAATCCGGGTAATATTGGAGAAGAAAAAAGAATTCAAGCGGTTATAGAAAAGGCAAAACAAAAAAAGATACCGATAAGAATTGGTGTGAATAGTGGTTCTTTGGAAAGGGACTTATTACAAAAATATGGAAATGTAACACCAGAAGCTTTGGTAGAAAGTGCTTTACGTCATGTTCGTATTTTAGAAAAATATCAATTTTATGATATTGTAGTTTCTATTAAGGCATCAAGTGTTCCTTTTAGTATAGAAGCATATAGTTTACTTTCAGAAAAAATAGATTATCCTATTCATGTAGGTATTACAGAAGCAGGAACAATTTATAGTGGTTCGATAAAGTCTGCTGTAGGAATTGGTTCCATTCTTTCCAAAGGAATTGGTGATACCATTAGAGTTTCATTGACTGGAAATCCTGTAGAAGAAATTAAAGTTGCAAAGGAGATATTAAAAAGCATGGGAATGTTACAGCAGGGAATTGAATTAATTTCTTGTCCAACTTGTGGTAGAACGCAAATTGATTTAATTTCTATTGCAAATGAAGTGGAAAAAAGATGTCAAGAAATCCATAAAAATTTAAAAGTTGCTGTAATGGGTTGTGCAGTCAATGGGCCAGGAGAAGCAAGAGAAGCAGACATAGGAATTGCTGGTGGAAAGGGAGAAGGTCTTTTATTTAAAAAAGGGAAAATTATAAAAAAGGTACCAGAAGCAGAATTAGTAGAGGAATTAATAAAAGAAATTACGCTTTCTTGACGCTTTCTTGAAAGAAAGCTTAGCAAAGAACTTTTGTGCGAAACTTCGTTTCGCTGCTGTATGTTGAACTTGAACAGTTTTTGTAGATGAACGACAACGAACCACCATACGTTAAAATTTAGAATTTGGTCTGTGTGTGAGAGGTAAAGTTTTTGGTCAAACTTTTTTCAAAAAGCTTGTAGGGCAAAACCCAAGGTTTTCAGTTTTTTATTTTTAACAAAAAAAGCTGTCCTTACTATAGCAAAGACAGCTTGACCTGAGTCACTCGGGGTTCGAACCCGAGACACCTGGATTAAAAGTCCAGTGCTCTACCGACTGAGCTAGTGACCCACAACAACGAAATTTATTATAGGATATAAAAAGTAAAATGTCAACACTTTTATTGAAAAAAAATAATAAAATTAATATTTTTTTGTTTATAGGTGCAATCTGACCAATTTTTTGTTATAGTTTTGTAGAAGAAATAAAAAACAGAGGAAAGGGGCGAAGTGCATGGAAGAAAAAAAAGAACAGCCGGAATGGCTCAAAAGAGCAAGGCAAAATGATAAAAATGCATGGGAATCTCTTGTTAGGGAAAACGAAAGAATGGTATATCATATTGCTTATCGTATGATGCAAAATGAAGAAGATGCGAAAGATATTTCACAAGAAATTTTTATAAAAGTATATCGGAGTCTATCAAAATTTGATGAAAGTGCAGTATTTTCTACATGGCTATATCGAATTGCAGTTAACACTTGTATTGATGCCTTGCGAAAAAGAAAAGGAAATCAAACCATTTCCTTGCAGGAACAAACACAAAAAAAACAGCAGGATACACCAGAGCAAAATTATTTGCAAAAAGAGGAACAAATACAAATTATGCAAACCATAGAAAGCCTGTCACCAGAACATAAAGCTATGATATTGATGAGAGATATGGAAGATATGACATATGGAGAGATTGCGGAATGTTTATCTCTTTCTTTAGGGACAGTAAAATCACGGATTGCGAGAGCAAGGGAACAATTTAAAAAAGAATTTTTAGCAAAAAAGGAACTTTTAACAAATAATTCACGTCAAAATAAACAAGCAAGTGGGAAAGGAGGGGGCAAAATATGAAATGTGAAAACAAAGACAGAGAAGAAAAAATTACTCTTTATTTGGATAGACAGCTAGACTGGAAAGAAGAAAAAGAGTTTTTAAAACATATTAAAACTTGTCCAGAATGTAAGCATGAATTGCAGCAAGCGCAACAATTACGGCAAATGCTTTTGGATATGCCAATAGAACCCTTTCCAGAGGGACTTCATGAAAGCATTATGAAATCTCTTGAAAAAGAAATGTCCCCTGCTAAAAAAAGAATTGCTTGGCAAAAATATGGTGTTTTAGCGGCGTGTTTTTTGCTGTTGACATTTGCAGGAAAGCAGTTTTATCAAAAAGCAGAACAAGGAACAGAGCAAGCAGTTCCACAAATTGCCTCTATGGCTTTAGAGGAAGCAGCAGAACCTGTCGGAATAACAGAAGAAAGGTCTTATCCAACGATAACGCAAAGTAGGAGTGCTGGTGCTCCAGAAACATCAAAAGCATTACCAGCAACACCAAATCTAACTGCGGACAGCGAAAAACAAGATGAGGAAGAAGGAGATACAATAGAGGGAGATATAGCAGAAGAAGGTATGGAAGCAACAGAGGAAGAAAATATAGAAAGTGGAGAGCAACCAGATACAGAAAAAGATGTTTTATCACAACCAGTATCAGAAGGAGAGAATACAAAAGAAAAGGAAGAAAAAGTTGCTGAAAAAAAGGAGAAGGATATAGAGTCTGAAATAGACAAACAACAAAGTAAAAATACTTTGAAAAAAAGTGCCCCCGTAAATATGAAATCAAAGTCGTTACAAATTAAATTAAAAACAAAGAATATAGAAAAAGTTATACAAAACATTGAAAAACGAACAAAAGCATGGAAAGGAGAAATAGAAACTCCTTACACACAAGACAATATGACCATTAAAGTACCACTTTTAGAGTATAATGATGTTGTAAATTGGCTGGGGCAGCAATGTGAAGTTATAGATAAAAATGAGATTACAGAAGATTTAGCAAAACAATATAAAGAGATACAGCAGCAGGCAGACAATGCTAAAGAGAAAGAAGAAGAAGCAACAAAAAAAGACCAACCTCGAAAAGCGCAAGAAGCAAGAAAAATACAAAAAGATTGTGAAAAGGCTTTGGAAGAATTACAAAAAACAGCAGAATTTGCTGTAATTCATATTTCATTTATAGAGGTATAATCAAAAGGAGGATTTTTATATGAAAAAACTAATTGCAACAGTAATCATCATAACAATGAGCATGACAAGTGTATTTGCAACTACAGCATTTGCGCAGGAAGTAACACAAACAGCACAAAGAATCATAGAAGTAAATGGAAAGGGGATTGTTAGTGCAAAGCCTGATGTAGCAAGTATTTATTTTACTGTAGAAAGTAAAGAAAAAACAGCAGAAAAAGCACAAACAAAAAATACAGAGGTGACAGAACAAGTAACAAAGGCATTAAAAGAGTTAGGTGTAAGAGATGACGCAATTATTACACAATACTACTCTATTGATGTAGACCAAATTTATAACCAAGAAAAACAAAAGTGGGAAGAAAATGGCTATCGTGCGTATAACCGCTTTATGGTAAAAACAAATGATGTCAATCATACTGGAAAATATATTGATGCAGCTGTAAAAGCAGGTGTTACCAATGTGGGTTCTGTTTCTTTTTCCATATCTGACCCTAATAAATATTATAAACAAGCCTTACAATCAGCTGTAAAAAATGCTTCCTCCAGTGCTGCTTCCCTTGCAGAATCTTTAGGCGTGAGTTTAGGTAACTGTATTTCTGTTCAAGAGTTAGCCAGTTATAATTCTTATGAAAGAGAAGAAGGGGTAGCTGCAACAATGGAGGCAGATACAAGCAATAGCAAGCTCAGAGCTTCTGGTGCCAATATTAAATACCAAGATATTGAAATTTCTGCAAATGTGGTAATGAAATATGCGTATTAAAAAAATAGAAAATGATATAGAAGAACTTACACAGATATGGCTACAAACCAATAAAGAAGCTCATTTTTTTATTGAAAAAGAATATTGGGATAAAAATGTAACTTTTGTAAAACAAGCACTTTTAGAGGCGACTATTTTTTGTGAAGGAAAACAACCCATTAGGGGATTTTTAGGCGTAATGGAAGGACATATAGAAGGTCTTTTTGTTAGAAAGGAATTTCAACATAGTGGTGTTGGAGCATCTCTTGTGAAGGAGGTAAAACAACATTTTGATACCCTAACATTGTGTGTTTACCAAAAAAATACAAATGCGATTGCTTTTTATCAAAAAATGGGCTTTATTGTGGAAAAAGAACAGCTAGAACAACATACTGGTGAAATGGAATATCATATGATTTGGAAAAGATAAGGAAAAGTCCTTGAGGAGAGCCAAGGCAACCGCATAAAAAATATTATGTAGAAAGAAAAAAATTTAGAATCTGTTGCGTGTGCGAAAGGTAAAGTTTTTGGTCACGCTTTCTTGAAAGAAAGCTTAACAAAGAACTTTGTGCAAAACTTCGTTTTGCTGCTGTGTACAGAAGTTGAATAGTTGCTGTAGATGAATGAGAACAGAACACCATCGGTTAAAAATTTAGAATCTGTTCTGTCTGCGAGAGGTAAAGTTTTTGGTCAAGCTTTTTTTAAAAAGCTTGCAGGTGCTTGAGGGCAGTGCCCTCAAGGTCTTAGTCTTTTTATGTTTGCAAGCGTGTTTTTGAAAGGGTGCAAAACATCCAGTGGACGTTTGTTCTGCACCGACCGGAACGAAGTGTAGACATGGGGAAACTTTTCACAAGTGAAAAAAGTTTCCCCAAGAACTTCTGATTTTTTTAAGTTTATAATAAGTCATTTTTTTGTTTTTAAACTCAAAATTATTATAATTTTTGCAAAAAAATTTTTATGTGGTTACCCTTGAGGACTATTCCTCAAGGGTTTTTAAATATTCTTTAATACAATACAATTTTGTTGAAAACTTTTTTGCACATCAATCATTCTTTGATTAGAGCTCCCTCTAAAACGAAGTTCCAAAGAACGTAATTCCTCTATAAAAGCACCATCTACTAATACATCTGTAAAAGAAAGCAGTTTTTTATAAAAATCCTTTTGAAGTTCTTCCCAACAATAACCTGTATATACCCAAACATTTAAGCCTATTTTTTTTGCTTCTTCTGCTAGGATTGCACAAGTATCAGCTTGTTCCATAGGTTCACCACCGGATAGTGTAATACCATCTAATAAAGGATTTTCCTTCATCATCATAATAATTTCTTTGATGTCAATGTAATACCCTCCTTTAAAATCATGTGTTTGAGGGTTATGACATTTTGGGCAATGGTGTGGACAACCTTGTGTAAATATGGTAAGACGAATCCCTTCCCCATCTACAATAGAATCATTTACAATACCATTTATTCTAAGCATATGATTTTTATAATTGCCAATCAATTTCACTCACACCATGTTCTTTTAAAAAGTTGTTTGTCATAGAAAATTGTTTTACATCAAAAAAGCCTTTGCTTGCACTCATTGGACTTGGGTGAGGTGTTTTAATAATCAGCAGGTTATCCTTTTTTACAATATTTTCTTCTGAAATTTCTCCTAAAATCAATTTTTCTTTTTTTTGTGCAAAACTGCCCCATAATAAAAATACAATCGGTTGATGAGAGGCAGCTAATTTTTGAATAATTTCATCTGTAAAAGTTTCCCATTTATATTTTAAATGAGAGTTTGGTTTTCCTGCTTCTACTGTCAAGGTAGCATTTAATAACAATACACCTTGCTGACTCCATTTTGTTAAATCGGCTGTTTTTTTGGGTTGTTGAATTCCTAAGTCTAAAGACATCGATTTAAAAATATTTTGTAAAGATTTTGGCACACTGGTACTGTTACTGGAAAAACTTAAACCCATTGCATGAATATTTCCTTCTTTGTCTTTATTGTAATAAGGGTCTTGTCCTAAGATGACTACTTTTGTATTTGCAAAAGGGGTCAATTTTAAAGCATTAAAAATATTTTCTTTGGGAGGATAAACCTCTGCTGTTTCATATTCTTTTTCTACTGCCTCCATCAAATGGATAAAATAATCTGTTTGTTTGATGTCCTTTAAAACAACATCCCAATCATTTCCAAATTCTGTGTTAATCATATAAAATCATTCCTTCCCCATAAATTAAAGTGTGTGTTTTACTCTGTCGTGTTCTTCTGCTCTTTTGGCATCGTTAAAACGGTCAAGCGTTCCCACTAAATAACCAGTAATCCGGCGTATTCTTTGAAAGGGAATTCCATCTTTTTCACTCCTGCCGCATTTTGGACAAACATCTCCTATAATTCCATTATAACCACAAACAGGGTCTCTATCAACAGGATGGTTAATAGAACCATATCCTATATTTTGTGCTTTCATATAGCGAATAACTTTTTCAAAAGCGTCAATATTTTGTGTAGGGTCGCCGTCTAACTCAATGTAGGTAATATGTCCTGCATTGGTTAAAGCATGATAAGGTGCTTCTATTTGTATTTTTTTAAAGGCACTGATTGGATAATAAACCGGCACATGGAAACTATTGGTATAATATTCTTTGTCAGTAATACCTTCTATAATACCAAAACGCTTTTTATCTATTTTTACAAAGCGACCAGAAAGTCCTTCTGCGGGCGTTGCAAGCAAGGTAAAATTTAGTTTTAACTTTTGAGAAGTTTCATCCATACGACGACGCATATGGCTGATAATATCCAGACCTAAATTTTGTGCAACTTCACTTTCACCATGATGCATTCCAAGTAAAGCCTTTAAACATTCTGCTAAACCAATAAATCCAACAGAAAGTGTACCATGTTTTAATACTTCTCTCACTTCATCATTAATGTCTAATTTTTCGCTGTCAATCCAAACGCCTTCCCCCATCAAAAAAGGATAGTTGTGTACTTTTTTCTTTGCTTGTATTTCAAAGCGCTCTAGTAGCTGCTCAATTACTAAATCAATTTTTCTATCTAATTCTTTGTAAAACCAATCAATATTACCATTAGATAAAATAGCAATACGAGGTAAATTGATGGTTGTAAAACTTAAATTTCCGCGTCCGGGAGAAACTTCTTTTTCTTTGTCATATACATTTGCCATAACTCTTGTACGGCAACCCATATAAGCAATTTCTGTTTCTGGTGTTCCTTTATAATATTGCAAATTAAAAGGAGCATCTTGAAATGAAAAATTTGGAAACAATCTTTTTGCGCTAACTCTACAACTTAAGCGGAATAAATCATAGTTTGGTTCACCCGGATTAAAATTAATACCTTCTTTTACTCTAAAAATTTGAATTGGAAAAATAGGTGTTTCTCCATTTCCAAGACCAACTTCTGTTACAAGAAGTAAATTTTTAACAACCATTCTGCCTTCTGTGGAGGTATCCATACCATAGTTTACAGAAGAAAAAGGAGTTTGTGCGCCTGCTCTGGAATGCATGGTATTTAAGTTATGAATCAGCGATTCCATAGCTTGATAAGTTGCTTTATCTGTTTCTGCTAGAGATTTTCTTTTTGCAAAATTCTGTGCTTTTTGAATCATTTCTTTTGAGATTCCTAAGCTGCAAAGTAAGTTTGTTTCCTGTTGTATATATTCTTGATTTTCATCAATGGTAGCATAATATCCGTTATTTTGCAATTCTTTTAACCCTTTTTTTACTTCTTCTGCTTTTTGTTCCTCTACCATCAATTCAATAGAAGAAACCATATTAGATTGGTATCTTTTTAAATAGGTTTTTTTGACACCTGGTGCTAAACCGTAATCTAAATTAACAATAGCTTGTCCTCCATGTTGGTCATTTTGATTGGATTGGATAGCGATACAAGCAAGCGCAGCATAACTTGCAATATCGTTTGGTTCTCGAACGACACCATGTCCAGTAGAAAAGCCATTATGAAATAGCTTTAATAAATCAATTTGGCAGCAAGTAGTGGTTAACGTATAAAAATCCAAATCGTGGATATGAATATCTCCATTTTGATGTGCTTCAGAATGAGCAGGATTCAACACATAACTTTCATAAAAATGTTTTGCTCCTTCTGAGCCATATTTTAGCATAGACCCCATAGCAGTATTACCATCAATATTTGCATTTTCTCTTTTAATGTCACTGTCACTGACATCTTTATAAGTAATATCTTCAAAGGTTTTCATAAGGCGGCTGTTCATATTGCGAACGCGAGTTCTTTCTGCACGATAAAGAATATAGGCTTTTGCTGTGCCAATATGACCATTTTCAATTAAAACCTTTTCCACAATATCTTGAATTTGTTCTACAGAAGGACATTCCATTTGCAAATGTTCTGCAACTTTTTGTGCTAATTTTAAACAAACTTTATAATCTTTTTTTCCTATGGTAGAGGAAAATGCTTTTTGTATAGCATTTGCAATTTTATTAATATCAAAATTTGCTAATCTGCCATCTCGTTTTTGAATGGTGGTAATCATAAAAAATTCGCCTTCCTTCTTTCTTTGGTTTTTGCAATATTTTTCAGCGAACAACGGCAATAAGAACATATGTTCTGTTTAAATGTGTCAGAAAATCCACCACATTTTTTGCAGTTATTGGTGGTATTTGTCGAAAAACACAATATATAGAAACGCTGTTGTTTTAAATGTGTATATATTGTAGTATAGAAAAAGCATTTCGTCAATATGCGGTTTTGCAAAAATATACCATGGAACGGGCAGAAAAGGCGAGATATAAGCATATACTATAAAAATAAAAAATTTTGGAGGCAAAAAAATGGAACGTTTTTGTGAACTCAAACAAAAAGAGGTTATCAATGTTTGTGATGGCTGTCGTCTGGGATATGTAACAGATTTGGAACTAGATGTATGTACAGGTAAAATTATTGCATTGATGATTCCTGCCGAAAATGGTAAGATGTTTCAGTTGTTTAGCGGAAGGCAAGAATATTATATCTTGTGGAAGTGCGTTAAAAAAATTGGAGATGATATTATTTTAATTGAAGCAAATGTAGAGGAATTGCTGCGGGAATGTGGATAAAATAGCCTAAAGTTTTGTTTACAAATGAAAAAACGAAATTTTCCATAAAAAACATTTTTTGTATAAACATTTTAGAAAATGATTGACCAACAAAGGTTTTTCCGATATACTGTATATTGTATAAAAATGTCAGTTTACTGATAAAAAATTCATTTGAGAAGGGAGTGTTTTTGTGAAATGTCCATTCTGTAATCATGATGATACCAGAGTGATTGATTCAAGAAGTCAAGAAGATAATTCCGTGATTCGCCGCAGACGACTTTGTGATAAATGCGGAAAGCGTTTTACAACTTATGAAAGAATTGACACCATTCCCATTACAGTAATTAAAAAAAATAGTACAAGAGAATTATTTGATAAAACAAAATTGCTAAACGGTATTATGAAGTCTTGCTATAAAAGACCTGTTTCTGTTCATCAAATTGAATTGCTTGTAGAAGATATTGAAAATGCAATTATTGGCTCTGGAGAAAAAGAAGTAGAAAGTCAAAAAATAGGTGATATGGTCATTGAAAGGCTTATCCATTTAGATGAAGTGTCTTATGTTCGTTTTGCGTCTGTCTATCGCCAATTTAAAGATATTAATACTTTTTATGGGGAACTAGAAAAAATGATGAACGAAAAAAAAGGCTAACAATCTTAATAAATCCTATCATCAGGCTGTTAAAAATTCTTTGCCATAAGTTTTTTGACAGCCTGTTTTTTTTATCAGTTGCAGTTGAGGGAGGAGAAATATGAAAAAGTATAGTTTTCCAATCATGATACTTAGTATATTTGAAATCATTGCAATTACACTGTGGCTAACAAAGGACAATCTATTTTATTTATTTAATTTTAGCTATATTGGCGTTTCCATTTTTTTAGGAACTTTTTTATTTATTAAAAAATACCCTCATGCACGCCGTATTACGCAGCTTTTGGTGGGAATTTATATGCTAATTTATTTAGGCTTTCTTTGTGGAGAAAATATGCAGATAGAAGGATTTTGGTATTACCTTTTTACAGGAGTATTTGAGGCTGCAACGATTCATTATGCTGTTGCAAAAATTTTTGGCCCGTTGCTTTTTGGCAGAGGCTGGTGTGGTTATGCTTGTTGGACAGCAATGGTTTTAGATTTTTTGCCTTATAAGGTACCAGAGCAGCCAAGAAAAAACTTTACTTGGATTCGATATATTCTTTTTGGGAGTTCCTTTTTATGGGTTGCAGCATTGTTCCTTTTTCAAGTGAATAACATAGAAAAAATTTTGTTCTGGGCATTTATTTGGGGAAACGTGTTATATTATGCAGTTGGAATCAGTTTAGCATATGCATTTAAAGACAATCGTGCATTTTGTAAATATATTTGTCCTATCACTGTTTTTTTAAAGCCGATGAGTTATTTTTCTCTTTTTCGGATTGAGTGTAAAAAAGAAAAATGTATTTCTTGTGGAAAATGCAAAAAGGTTTGTCCTATGCATGTAGATATGACAGATAATTCTAAAAAACGAAAAAATGGAACAGAATGTATTCTTTGCATGGAATGTGTAAAAAGTTGTCCTCAAAATGCACTGTCTGAAGGGAATCATAGAAAATAAATATTACTATAAAAAAGTTTTATAAATAAGAAAAAAGCCTTCTTTATCATAAAAAGAAGGCTTTTTTCCTTATGGTATCATTACAATAATAGAAAGGTATGCTTATATATGTTTAATTTACGATTGCTAATTCTGTTGCTTTATCAAAAACATGTATTTTATTAGTATCTAATGCAAAGCGTACTTGAGAACCATTTTTTGCTTTGGTTGTTGGTGCCACTCTTGCTGTTATGCTTGTGCCTTGCACATCAAAATAAAGATAAACTTCAGCGCCCAATAATTCAGAAATATTGATAGTAGACTCTATTACACTGTCAGAAAATTTTTCTAACATTTCATCAGAATCATAAATATCTTCTGGACGAATTCCCATAGCTACAGTTTTTCCTGCATATCCGCCATCAATTAAAGCTTTTGCTTTTTCTTCAGAAAGCACTATGCGATATCCGCCTACTTTTAAAGCTACTTGATTGCCATTGACTTCACAAACAGCATCTAAAAAGTTCATTTGAGGGGAACCAATAAAACTTGCAACAAAAAGATTTGCAGGATTGTTATAAAGGTTTTGTGGGGTATCAATTTGTTGTACAATACCATCTTTCATAACAACAATACGAGTACCTAATGTCATTGCTTCTGTTTGGTCATGGGTAACATAAATAATTGTAGTACCAAGTCTTTGATGCAGTTTAGAAATTTCCGCTCTCATCTGTACTCTTAACTTTGCATCTAAGTTGGAAAGAGGCTCATCCATTAAAAATACTTTGGGACTACGGACAATGGCACGTCCCATAGCAACACGTTGTCTTTGTCCACCAGATAAAGCACTTGGTTTACGGTCTAATAATTTTTCAAGGTCAAGTATTTTTGCAGCTTTTTGTACCATTTGGTCAATTTCTGCAGGGGGAACTTTACGAAGTTTTAAAGCAAAAGCCATGTTTTCATAGACTGTCATGTGTGGATAGAGCGCATAATTTTGGAAAACCATTGCAATGTCACGGTCTTTTGGCTCAACGTCATTTACTAATTTTCCGTCAATTAGTAATTCGCCGGAAGAAATATCTTCAAGACCTGCAACCATACGGAGTGTTGTAGATTTTCCACAACCAGAAGGGCCAACAAATATAATAAATTCTTTGTCTTCTATTTCCATATTAAAGTTTTTTACTGCCTCATAACCATTGGGATACTTTTTACAAATGTTTTTTAAAGAGATACTTGCCATCTTATTATCCTCCTTCTCTTCTCGTGTAATTTTTAGGATTATGTAAGAAACGTTCCTAAACTTTTTATTATCATAACATACCATTATGCTATTATTGAATAGCAACAAATAAGTAATTTTATATCATATTGCTATCTTTCCATATTTATATGCAATTAAGATTGCATTTTGATATAAAAATTTCTTACAGAATTTTATTCTTTTGTTCAAAAACACAAAAACCTTGAAGACAAAGTCTTAAGGTTTTATCTTTTTTTTACTGTTCCATAATTCCTTTTTGAATACGCCATGTACGTGGGGAAATGCCATAAACATTTTTAAAGGCTCTGGAAAAGTGTAAAGGATTTGGATAACCTACAGAGTTACCAATTTCTTGAACAGATAATTTGGTTAAACGGAGTAACTCTGTTGCTTTAATCATACGATAATTAATTAGAAATTCTTGGGGAGATTTTCCAAAAGTATCTTTAAATATTTTACCAAAATAACTTCTGTTTAAACCGCAGTTTTGTGCAATATCTTCAATAGAAATATTATTTTGGAAATTACATTCAATAAAGGAAATGGCTTCTTTTAAATAAAAGTCACGTAATTTTCCATGGGATTGTGTTTGTACAGGTGTGATAGAACGTGTTAAGTAATCTAAAAATAAGTATAAATGCCCGATTAGATGAAAAGAAGGGGCATCTTTGTGGTGCACAATATAATTCATTTCATCTAGCATACATTGTTGCAATTCATTGGAACGGGAGTGATAAATTGGTCTGTCAAAGCATAAACCAGTTGCTTCAATGGCCTCTTTAACGCGTAACCCATCAAATTCAATCCAAATATATTCCCAAGGGGAATCACTTGATGCTGCATACATATTGAATTGACCAGGGAAAATCATAAATCCTTGTTGTGGTTTAATTTCGTAGTTCTGTGTAATTCCATGACTATCATTTGCCATAAGCGTACCTGTTCCAGATATGACATAATGAAATAAATAATGTTCCCGTGAAACCGGCCCAAAAGAATGAGAGGGTTTGCATTTTTCCCAACCATATTGGTAAAGGCATAAATCAACAAAAATTTCGCTTGGAAAGATTGAAAAAATTAGATTATTCATGGTTATCATCACTTTTCTCCTAAAGTATTTTTTGCAGTTTTGCATAAAAAGTGGCACAGTATTTGAGAAAACCCCACAAATACTGTAAGCCCTTTTAAAAGGGCTTACCTCTTCCTTTTCAAAACATTGCAGTAAACAGTTTTTATAAGTATTTTTCTTTTGCAGTTACTATGATTATACATCAAAATATATCAAAATGCCATATCAGCTACACATAAAAACAGAAAAATAGCAATATGCCATAAAAACACTTATTTGCTGCTATTCAATCGTAGCATAAAGATATGTTATAATGACTAAAAATATAAAACAATACATTAGAAAAAGCATTGTTTTGTACAAAAAGGCAGGGAACAAAAGAGAGGAGGAAGTTTTTATGAAATCAAAATGGAAAACAGTCGGCAGTATTCTCTTGACAGGAGTGATGCTTTCGACTGCAATGTTGTCTGGCTGCGGCAGTACAGATACCACAGCATCCGGAAAGACAGTCATTGAAATTGTGCAGTACAAGCCAGAAGCAGTAAAAGCGTTTGAAACTTTGGAGGAGAAATTTAATGCAACGCATGATGACATTCAATTAGTCATTGATTCTCCAAACGATGCAATGACGATTTTAAAAACAAGATTTGTTCGGGAGGACTATCCGGACATTATTGGAATTGGTGGAGATATTAACTATTCCAACTTTTTGGACGCTGAAATGTTAATGGATATTTCAGACTATGAAGGATTAGCAGATATCAAAGAATCCTATTTGACCATTGACAAGCAGTTAGAGTTTATTCCTTTAGAAGGAGTATATGCAGTACCTTATATGGCAAATGCTGCCGGCGTATTGTATAACAAAGATATTTTTGAAGAAAATGGTTGGAAAATTCCAGAAACTTTAGATGAATTTTATAAATTGTGTGAAGATATTCAAAGTAAAGGAATCCAGCCTTTGTATTTTGGATTTAGAGATACTTGGACTTGTTTAGCACCTTGGAATGCGATTGCAGTAGATGTAGCAGACCCTAACATTTGTGCACAAGTAAACGCTGGTTTAGCAACTTTTACAGAGGCATATCGTCCTGTTGCTGAAATCACAAAATCATTGTTAAAATATGCACAGCCAGATACTTTTGCTTATAGCTATAATGATGCTTGTACCGCGTTTGCAAGAGGGGAATCTGCCATGTATGTTATCGGAAGTTATGCAGTACCACAGATAAAATCTGTAAATCCAGACATCAATATTGATTCTTTTGTATTTCCGGGCAGCAATCATAAAGAAGATAATGTTTTAAATTCTGGTAATGACCTACAATGGTCAGTTATGGCAGGAAATGAAAGCAAAAAAGAAGCAATTTATGAGGTACTTAATTTCTTATATGAAGATGAAAATATTCAAACTTACTTAGACGACCAAAGTGCAGTACCATGTAAAAAAGGTAATTTTGAACTTCCATCTATGTTAGATGGCATGAAACCATATATTCAAAATGATAAAATGGCAGACTATCAAGACCACCACTATCCAGCAGAAATGTCTGTAGATGCAATGATTCAGACATTACTTGTAGATGAAAGTGACAATGCCATCGATACCTTTTTACAAAGATTTGACACAGAATGGGCAAGATACAATAGAGATTTAATTGCAAAAGTACAAAAATTCTATGAAGAACATCCTGAGAAATTAACAGAAGGAGGGAATTAAGTATGAGAGGCGATAGAGATAGAGAACGGACGTTTTTGTTAATTACCATTCCAGTTGTGGCATTATTTGTTTGTTTTAATACTTTGCCGCTGATAAAAGGTTTTATTTATAGCTTTACTAATTTTAAAGGTTATGGTTCTTATGAATGGGTAGGAATAAGAAATTATATTGACCTATTCAGTGATGCTCGTGTTGGAAAATCTTACTGGTTTACCTTTAAATATGCCTTGCTGGGCACCATTTTAACCAATGTCATTAGTTTGGTTATTGCAATGGGATTAAACAGCAAAATAAAAGGAAAAAGTGTATTAAGAGGAATTTATTTTGTGCCAAATGTATTAGGTGGTTTGGTTATTGGTTATATCTTTAGTTTTATCTTTACATATATCCTCCCTGTTGTAGGGCAGTCTTTAGGTATTGAAGCATTAAGTGGAAGTATGCTTTCCAGTGTATCAAAAGCATGGATTGCCATTGTTATTGTTGGTTGTTGGCAGGCAATTGCCATGAACACCATTATTTATATTTCTGGTTTACAAACCGTTCCAGAGGATATTTATGAAGCAGGTGCCATTGATGGTGTAACGGGCTGGAGAAAGTTTAAAGATTTAACTTTCCCTTTGATTATTCCTTTCTTTGGAATTAACATGGTACTTTCTATGAAAAACTTTTTGATGGTATTTGACCAGATTATGGCATTAACCAAAGGTGGTCCATCTCAAAGTACAGAATCTATTTCTTATTTGATTTATAACAATGGTATGAGCGGCGGACAATTTGGTTTTCAAAGTGCAAACGCATTTTTATTCTTTGTCGTAATCGTAGTTATTTCAGTCGTACAAATGACAGTAATGAATAAGAAGGAGGAACAATTATGATGAGCAAAGGCAATAAACAAACAAGAGCGGTAAATTGGCCAGTCACAATACTCCTGATATTAGGTTGTTTAACGATATTTTTCCCATTATATATGGCTTTTATCATTTCTATGAAACAACCTTCTGAAATGACAAATGATATTTCTGGTGCGTTGGCACTTCCGGCACAATGGAGTTTTGACAATTTCCGAGAAGCAATGCGTGTAACAGACTTTTGGAATTCTTTAGGAAACAGCCTTTTAATTACAGTAGCAACAGTTGTGCTTGCTATCGTAATACATGGTATGGCAGGCTATGCAATCGGTAGAAGCATGAAAAAAAGCAAAGCCTATAATGTTATCTATATGTTTATTGTAAGTGGTATGTTTGTACCATTTGCTATTTTGATGATGCCTTTGGTAAAACAAACAGCACAAATGGGCATTGCAAACAGATTAGGTGTTATTCTTTCCTATGTTGTATTTTATATGCCTTTGAACGTTATGCTGTATAAAGGATTTTTGACTAATATTCCTGTTGCGATTGAAGAAGCTGCGAGAGTGGACGGTGCAAGCACATGGAAAATTTATTGGACGATTATTTTCCCTATGATGAAGCCAATGCACGCAACAGTGGCAGTTTTAACAGCTATGAGCACCTGGAATGATGTTATGACACCACTTGTTATTATGTCTGGTACAGGTAAAAATACATTGCCATTGGCACAGTTAAATTTCCAAACACAATTTGGTACAAATTACAATCTTGCATTTGCATCTTATATTCTTGCATTGATACCAATTTTGTTATTCTATGTTATTTGTCAAAAACAAATTATCAATGGTGTGGTTAATGGTGCTGTTAAATAAAAAAGATAGGGGAACGAAAGTTCCCCTAATACTTTATCAATAAAGTTCTGTTGTTTGCGATTGGAAAAACACTTGAAAAATAAATAAAAAATGATTAACGAAAGAAAGGATTTTATTTATGGCATTAAAATTTAATGAACAAACAAAGACATTTACAATACAGACAAGATGTTCTACTTATCAAATGAAAGTAGATAATTATGGCGTGTTATTACATACTTATTTTGGAACATCTACAGATGACAGCGATTATTCTTATTTATTAGTGCCAGAAGACCATGCTTTTTGTGGTCAACCAAGTGGCGCAGGAAATGAGAGAACCTATTCTATGGATTATTATCCTTTGGAATATCCGGTACATGGAAATGGAGATTATCGCATTAAATGTTTAAAAGCAAATTTAGAAAATTGTGTACCTTCCCTTGACTTAAGATTTAATACTTACCATATTTCAAAAGGAAAGTATCAAATTGCAGGACTTCCAGCTATGTTTGGAGAAGAAGCAGAAACACTGGAAATTGTTTTAAAAGATTTGTATGAAGATATTTATGTTCACCTGTTTTATGGAGTATTTGAACAAAATAATATTATTACAAGGGCGGCAGTCATAGAAAATAAATGCGAAAAAACGCTTGAAATTAAACGAGCGATGAGTTTATGCATTGATTTTATGGATAGCGACATGGAACTAGTGCATTTTTATGGAAAACATGCTTGTGAAAGACAATTTGAAAGAAAAGAACTAGTACATGGTATTACAGAAATCAGTAGTAAAAGGGGAACTTCTAGCCACCAACATAATCCATATGTAATATTGTGTAAAAGTGACACCACAGAGCAAAATGGTTTTTGTTGTGGTATTTCTTTATTGTATAGTGGTAGTTATCAAATTCAAACAGAAGTAGCACAAATTGAAGGAACAAGAGTTATTTGCGGAATTGATGATGATGAATTTTGCTGGAATTTACAAAAGGGAGAATCTTTTGCTACACCAGAAGCAGTAATGTTTTATACAGATAAAGGCTTTGCAGATTTATCGAACGGCTTAAAAAGGGCTTTTGAACAAAATTTAATCCGTAGCTGGTGGAAAGATAAAAAAAGACCTGTATTGGTCAATAATTGGGAAGCAACTTATTTTGATTTTAATGCAGAAAAATTACTTTCTATTGCAGGGCAAGCAGCAGATATTGGGTTAGATATGATGGTGTTAGATGATGGTTGGTTTGGAAAAAGAAATGATGATAATTCCGGCTTAGGAGATTGGTATGTGAATGAGCAAAAACTTGGCTGCTCTTTGGGAGAACTGGTAGAAAAAATCAATCAAATGGGATTAAAATTTGGCATTTGGGTAGAGTTAGAAATGGTTTCAGAAGATAGTGACCTTTATCGTAACCATCCAGACTGGGCAATGGTTATTCCAGGACGTGACCCAAACAGAGGACGCAATCAATTAGTGCTAGACTTGTCCCGACAGGAAGTAAAAGAATATATTAAGCAAGCCATAGATAGAATTTTAAAATCTGTCAATGTGGAGTATATTAAATGGGATATGAATCGAAGTCTTGACAATCTGTATTCTTTTGCAGACCCACAAATAGCACAGGGAACTTTACGCCATAAATATATTTTAGGTTTGTATGAAATTTTAGAATATGTGGTAAAAAAATATCCTAAGATTTTAATTGAAGGCTGTAGCGGTGGTGGTGGTAGATTTGATGCAGGAATGTTATATTATACACCACAAATATGGTGTAGTGACAATACAGATGCCATAGAAAGATTAAAAATTCATTATGGTACTTCTTTTGGTTATCCAATGTCAACAGTTGCTTCCCATGTATCAGAGTGTCCAAACGAACAAAATAATAGAGTAACACCTTTTAAAACAAGAGGTGTTTGTGCAATGCAGGGAGCTTTTGGCTATGAAATGGATTTAAGTAAGATGTCAAAAGAAGAAAAAGAATGTGCAAAACAACAAATTGCCATTTATAATGCACATTATGAATTGTTCCAAAAAGGAAATTATTATAGACTTTCTTCTCCTTTCCGCAATAGTGATTTTACTGCATGGAGTTATGTTTCAGAGGACAAAGCAAGCGCGGTGTTAAGTGTGGTATATACTGATTTACATGGAAATCCTTCTCCAATGCGTGTAAAATGGAAAGGCTTATTAGAAAATGCAATTTATGAGTTAAATGGAAAAAGATATACTGGTGCAGCACTTATGAATGGTGGAATTGTGTTAGCAAAACCAGAATGTAATTATGATTCAGATATGATGTTTCTAAAAAGAGTGGACTAAGATGGTAAAAGGGAGTGTGGACTATTTGTCCACACTTACTTATATTTAAATAATGAAAAAAATATAAAATTGAAGTAGGAGATAAACTATGTCAAATTCTCTTAATAGTGAAGCAATTACAAATTATGAAAAAGCACTATCTTTAGGCAAAAAAGAAGGGAAAGCTCCTTTAGTGTTGGATACTATTTTAAAAGAACAAAACATTGTAACACCAAAAGAAATTAATTTAGGAGTAGTACAAATTCCCATAGACCGAATTGTTGGAACAAAAACCGAAGGCAGAGCAAATGCTTTTAGCAAAAGTTTTTATCCTATTATGGAAACACATACAGAATTTTCAGATAAATGGATGCGCTTATATCAGCATCATATGGAAGATGGTATTAATGACCCTATTCAGGCTTATGAATATATGAATCAATTTTATGTATTAGAAGGCAATAAAAGAGTTAGTATTTTAAAATATTTGCAAGCAGCAACGATACAGGGGAATGTAATACGCATTATTCCACCAAGAACAGAAGAAAAAGAAAATAAAATTTACTATGAATTTATGGATTTTTATCGTTTGTCTGGCATCAATGATATTTGGTTTTCTAAAGAAGGAAGTTTTGCAAAATTACAAAGACTTACTGGAAAGGTGCCAAATTCTGTGTGGACAGAAGAAGAAAAAAGTAATTTTGATGTTTTATTTTCTAGATTTCGGAAAGAATTTAAAGCAAAAGGGGGACAGAGTTTTCATTTTACAACAGGAGATGCATTTTTATCTTTTTTAGAAATTTATAATTATGCAGATTTAGTTAAGATGGAACAGGCACAATTAAGTGAAAAAATTAATAAATCATGGGACGAGTTTAAATTGCTGCTAACAGATGCACCGATTGAAGTGCAAATGACACCAACAGAGAACAAAAAAAATTTTTTTATGCGTCTGATACCCTTAAATTTATCACAGCAAAAAGCTGCTTTTATTTATGGTGGAAACATTATGAAATCAGGTTGGACATATTCTCATGAATTAGGTAGAAGATATTTGCAAAAAACATTTGCTGGACAAATCAGCACAAGTTATTATGAAGGAGTAACAGAAGAAAATGCAGAAGAAATATTAAATGAAGCAGTAAAAGCAAGAAACAATTTAATTTTTACAACCTCACCATTATTATTAAAAGCAAGTTTAAAAACGGCGGTAGAACATACAGAAGTAAAAATATTAAATTGTTCTTTAAATATTGCCCATCGCCGTATTAGAACCTATTATGCAAGAATGTATGAACCAAAGTTTTTAATGGGAGCGATTGCGGGAGCGCTTTCCAGTAATGGGAAAATAGGTTATGTTGCAGACTATCCCATGTGGGGAACCATAGCAAATATCAATGCTTTTGCTTTAGGAGCAAAAATGGTTAATTCTGACGCACAAATTTACTTGGAGTGGTCAAAAGTAAAGGAAAAAAATATACAAGAAAAATTTTTAGAAAATAATGTGCAGTATGTTTCAGGAAAAGATACTCTAACGCCAATGGAAGTAGGTTATCATTTTGGACTATATCGAACAACAGAAAAATTTCCATTAAATGTTGCCATGCCAATATGGAACTGGGGGAAATTTTATGAACAGATGATAAGAAATATTATGAATGGCTCTTGGAAATATGATGAGCCGGCAGATAGCACAAAGGGGTTAAATTATTGGTGGGGAATGTCAGCCGGCATTGTAGATGTTGCTTGTTCGAAGCATCTGCCAATTGGAACAGCGCGTTTGATAGAATTGTTAAAAAAGACGATATGCACTGGCGATTTTAACCCATTTTCCGGTATTTTATACTCTCAAAATGGAATTGTACAAAGGGAAAAAGAAAAAAGTATGTCCCCGGAAGAAATCATTAATATGAATTGGCTGGCAGAAAATGTAATTGGTTCTATTCCCAAAATGGACGATTTAAAAGAAAAAGCAAAACCAATGATATTATTGCAAGGTGTGCAAGGTGTAGAAGAAAAAGGACAAAAGTTATGAAAATATTAGCAGTTTCTGATGAAGAATCAGAATATTTATGGGATTATAAAAAACAAAAATTTGATGGGATTGACTTAATCCTTTCTTGTGGAGATTTAGATGCAGAATATTTATCTTTTTTGGCAACAGTTTCTTCTGTTCCAGTGCTATATGTCATGGGGAATCATGATGATAAATATATTGTGAAAGCACCGGAAGGCTGTATCTGTATTGAAAATAAAATCTATGTATATCAAGGAGTACGCATTTTAGGTTTAGGCGGCTCTATGCGTTATAATAATGGGGTAAACCAGTATACAGAAAAAGAAATGTTGTATCGAATTAGAAAAATGAAATTAAAACTCCTAAAAAATAGAGGATTTGATATTTTAGTGACACATTCTCCGGCATATGGGCTGAATGATGGAAAAGATTTGCCTCATAGAGGCTTTCAAGTATTTCATAATATGCTTAGTCAATATCAGCCTCGTTTTTTTGTGCATGGTCATGCCCATTTGAATTATGGGAGGGAATATAAAAGGCATATGCAGCATGGAAATACACATGTTATCAATGCCTACGAGCGTTATATATTTGAGTATTAACACCTTGAAACAAAGTTTCAAGGTGTTTTTTTATTGAATTCCGTATTCTTTTGCAATTTTTTGAAGTTCTTCTGGAGAAGCATCTTGAATCCTATTTTGTTCTAATATCATAGAAGGCATACCTGAAAATGCTCCAGCATAAATATAATCTAAAAGCTCATCTCTTAAATTTTCTTTGTCACTCATATTTTTTCCTTTCTAAACATCCTCAATTTGGTGAAAAATAGGTTGCATATTTTGATAAGTACAATATTTTGTAAAACCAAGTGCTTTTAATATGGTTTTTGCTTCTTGCATATATGCTCCTAAATGTTCTGGTTTATGGCTGTCGCTTCCTAAAGTAATAATCGTTCCCCCTAATTCATGATACAATTTTAAAATTTCCATGCAAGGGGTGGTATCTTTTAAATGGTATCTGTGGAAAGAGGTATTAAATTCAATGCCTTTTCCATCTGCAATGACAATTTTTAAAATTTTTTCTAAGATAGGTTTTATTTTTTCAAAAGGATAAACTCCTTGTTTATCATATCTTGTGATTAAATCTATGTGCCCTAACACACTGTAATTTTTATAATTTTTTATAACATCCAGCATTTCCTGATAATAGCGTTCATTGTATTCTTGCTGTGTTTTTCCTTTTTGAAAGTCTTGTGTCCAAAATTCTTTGTTTTCTACTTGATGAATGGATAAAATAATAAAGTCAAAAGGATATTTTTGAAAAAGTGTTTCATATTGTGGGATAGTATGCATTTGTATGCCAAACTCCAAGCCCATTTTAATGTTAATTTGATTTTGATATATTTGCTGTAATTCTTTTATTTTTGCAACATAGTTGGGATAATCTACATTTGCAAGGGGTTCTCCATTGCGATATTCTATGACATTCCCAGAATCCCAATCTTGTTTAATACCATAGTCTACATGGTCTGTAAAACAAATTTCTTTCATACCCATAGCAATCGCATCTTTTATGACTTTTTCCATAAGATAAATAGAGTCATCACTAAATTCTGTATGGGTGTGATAATCTACTAACATTATATTTCCTCCTTTCATTTTTATCAAGGTTTTTGGTTAATATTTTCCCATGCTTCCTGGTCAATTTCTTCGTCATGAAACAATTTTCTTTTATCAGCATCTGTAATTTTACGAATGACACGACAAGGATTTCCAGCAGCAAAAGACCAGTCCGGAATATCTTTTGTTACAACACTACCTGCACCAATCACAACATTGTCACCAATATGCACCCCAGGACAGATTACTGTATTGCCGCCAAGCCAAACATTGTCACCAATGGTAATTTCTTTTCCATATTCATAAAGAGAGTTACGGCTGAATGGATGGATAGGGTGCCCAGCGGTGTAAATGGATACATTTGGAGCCATAAGACAGTTATCGCCAATGATAACTTTTGCAACATCTAAAATGGTACAATTATAATTTACAAAAAGATGTTTTCCTACTTCAATATTTTTCCCATAGTCACAGTAAAAAGGGGGATTGATAAAGGCATTTTCTGATTTTCCAAGCAAATCTTTTACCATTTTTCTAATTCCATCAAAATCAGAACGGTCTGCAAAATTTAGTTTTTGCAATTTGATTCTACAAATTTTTTGTTCTTCTAAAAGTTCTTTGTCTGTAATGTATGCCATTTGTGCATCACGACGTTCTTTGTTTGTCATTGTTATTTTCCTCCTAAGTAAAATAAAAATTCTTTTTATTATCATAGTATAATATGCTTGTGATTACTACCAAAATATTTTATAATAATATAACAATATTCTAAAACTTGTTTTTGAAATGGGTGATAATATGGTTTGCATCAATAATATTAATGAAAAAGATGATTCTGAAAATGTAAATTATAATGTAAAAGGATACCCTGTTTATATCCATAAGTCATTTTTATCACAATATCCTAATTATTCTTGTATCAGTCATTGGCATGAAGATTTAGAATTTATTGTAGTATTGTCTGGTCAAATGTATTATAATATTAATGGAAAAATTATAAAATTATTGGAAGGAAATGGCATTCTGATAAATAGCCGTCGGTTTCATTATGGCTATTCTGAAAATGCTACAGAATGCGACTTTATTTGTATCTTATTGCATCCCTCCTTATTTTGTGTCAATGAATATTTTGAAAACCTTTATGTTAGTCCTATTATTGGAAATGAACAAGAAAATTATTTGCTATTGGAACAACAGATTGCATGGCAACAGCAAATACTTTTTCTTTTAAAAGAAATTTATGAAAGTAGTAAACAAAATTTTGATATTTTGGCAATACAACAACAAATCTTTACACTTTGGAAAATATTATATTCTTATTTTCCAATCCAAAAAAATAATGTAAAATCGAATCGACAGCTTACAGTTGTAAAAGATATGGTGGCATTTATACAAAGTCATTATAAAGAAAAAATATCATTAGACATGATTGCAGATTCTGGAAAGGTATGTAAAAGTAGTTGTTCTGCTTTGTTTCAAAAGTATCTTTCTCAAACACCAATTACTTATTTAACAAAGTATCGGTTAAATAAATCTCTTGATTTGTTGTTTGGCACAGATATGCAAGTAACAGAAATTAGTTATGAAGTTGGCTTTAGCAATGCAAGCTATTATGCAGAAACTTTTAAAAAGTATTATCATTGTACCCCAAAAGAATATGTTAAAATACATAAAAATTAGGGAAGAAAAAAGGAGAGATACTGTATGCTTAAAAAACATCATTCCAATTATTTTGAGTATCAATATATTGTAACAAAGACTTTTTTTGAGTCTATTTGGGACAAAAAGCATACCGTCAGACAGGCAGCAGAGATATGTATGCATAAAATGCAAGACTATTTAGATGGAGGAATCAATACAGTAATTATCTATACTATTATTCTGGAAAAAGTACAAAGGTATGGTAGAAAAGAGGATAAAAATATATTACAGTATTATCTCAAAGAATTGGAGGAAGTAAAGGAAATTATTAGCCATTTGAATGTAGATGATTATTTAGATACAAACGAAAAAGAATTTCTTTCTGATGATATAGGTTGGCTGGAGCCTTATCTGCCATCTTTGGAGTTAAGAGAAGAAGAAATAGAAGCCAATTTGCAATCTTATGCGAGCTATTTTGAATATCGGTATTTAGTTACAGAGCATTTTTATGAACTTCTTTTGGATGAAAATTATACTACTGGGCAAGCAGCAGGTAGATGTTTCTGTGAAATACTAAGAGATAGAGAAATTGATACTGTAATCGTCTATGTTGCTATTATAAAACTGGCTATAGAGCATGATAAAAAGGAATTAAAATATTGGCTGAAAGACTGGGAAAAAGCAAAAGAGATGATGAACCATTTGAATGTAGATGATTTTTTGAATAAAAAGGAAAAAGATAGTTTATTAAGTGATATAAACTACATTAAAGAAGCGGTAAATTCTTTAAAAAATGAGAAAGGAGGAGAGGGTAAATGATAATGATAGTATGTGTGGATGACAATTTTGGTATGATGTTTAACAAGCGACGGCAAAGTAGAGATAAAAAATTATGTGAACATATTTTAAAATTGACACAAAATACAAATTTACTAATGAATGCCTATAGTGCAAAATTGTTTTCAGAGCAACAAAACATTGTTATTAGAGAAGATTTTTTAGAAGCTGCACAAGAACAGGATTATTGTTTTGTGGAAAATGCAGAATGGTTAAAATATCAGGAAAAAATTACAAAAATTATCTTGTATCGTTGGAATAGGGAATATCCAGCGGATACCTATTTCACGTTTCCTATTCATAAAGAAGTGTGGAAACTGCAAGAAACTTCTGAAATAGAAGGAAATTCCCATAGCATAACGGAGGAGGTTTATAGTAATGCGTAAAATAAGCGGAAAGAAAATCATTTTATTGCTGTTTACTGTATTTAGTATTTTATTTACAGCTTGCAATACTTTAGATACCACACAGTCAAGTGGAATAACCATACAGAATATTCCGGAGTTTTCCGGGGAACCTTATGTTGTATTAAATAACAATCAGCCAAATTTTCAGGAATCGGATTTTACAACAACTTCTTTTGAAACGTATAGTGAATTAGATAATCTTGGCAGATGTGGAGTTGCCTTTGCGAATGTTGGAACAGATATTATGCCAACAGAGGAAAGAGGGTCTATCAGTCAAGTCAAACCAAGTGGTTGGCAAAGTGTAAAGTATGATATTGTTGATGGAAAATATTTGTATAATAGATGTCATTTAATTGGGTTTCAACTTACCGGAGAAAATGCCAATGCAAAAAATTTAATTACTGGTACAAGATACTTAAATGTAACAGGAATGTTGCCTTTTGAAAATATGGTTGCAGACTATGTAAAAGAAACAAACAATCATGTTTTGTATCGGGTGACGCCTATTTTTGAAGGGGATAATCTTTTAGCAAAAGGTGTTACAATAGAAGCAGCGTCTGTAGAGGATAAAGGAGAAGAAATTTTATTTCATGTTTTTTGCTATAATGTACAGCCAGGTATTGTTTTAGATTATAAAACAGGAGAAAGTAAAGAAGCAGCAAATTCTGTTGTTTCTTCTGATGGAAATAAAGTAAGTTACATATTAAATACCAATTCCAAAAAATTTCATTTACCGGATTGTTCTAGCGCAAAGTCCATAAAACAAGAAAGTAAAAAGGAATGGAATGGAACAAGAGAAGAATTGATGAAGCAAGGTTATTCTCCTTGTGGAGTGTGTAAGCCATAATAAAAGTCATTTTGGAAGTACCTTATGATACAAAACAGTATGATAAGGTATTTTTTTGGAAATAAAACAAGACATTTAAAATCAAATTTAATCATTGTAGAAACTAATTTTTTCCTCAAAAAATATTTACCAGAAATTTTCACAAAAATAGAAAATATCTGTAAAAAGTGGAAATACTATTTTAATATTGCGCAATATATCAAACAATACATTAAAAAATAAGAGGTGATATTTGTGATATTATAGTACTTTTCACTTTTTTTCAAAGGCAGTGAAAAAGAGTGTATTAATGGAAATACTATTTTTTATTATAATGAAGCCACAAAGAGAAAATAAAAAAATATAAAAGGGGGAAATAAATTATGGATTGGCTTGGATTAAAAGGCAAAACAGTAATTGTAACAGGAGGAGCATCTGGAATCGGAAAAGCAGTATCTCAAGAATTTTTAGATGAAGGTGCAAACGTAGTTGTATGCGATATGAACCCAGAAGCACCTACTTTTGAAACAAATGAGAACAGCGGAAAATTACTGTATGTTGTAACAAATGTCACAAGCATGGAAAGCGTACAAGCAATGGTTGACAAAGCAGTAGAAACCTTTGGCGGTGTAGATGTTCTTGTAAACAATGCAGGTATCAATATTCCAAGATTGTTGGTAGACCCAAAAAATCCAAAAGGCGAATTTGAATTAGATGAAGCTGTTTGGGATAAAGTGGTAAACGTAAACTTTAAAGGCGTATTTTTCTGTGCGCAAGCAGCAGCCAGAGAGATGGTCAAAAAAGGCGAAGGTGTCATTGTCAATATGTCTAGTGAGAGTGGTTTGGAAGGCTCTGAAGGACAAAGCGTTTATGCAGCAACAAAAAATGCAGTCAATTCCTTAACTCGTTCTTGGGCAAAAGAACTCGGAAAATTAGGTGTTAGAGTAGTTGGTGTAGCACCTGGTATTTTGGAAGCAACAGGCTTACGTACGATTCAGTATGAAACAGCATTAGCTTATACAAGAGGAATTACAGTTGACGAACTGCGTGCTGGATATAGTAAAACATCTACAACACCTTTGGGCAGAAGCGGAAAATTGACAGAAGTAGCAGATTTGGTTTGTTATATGGCAAGTAAAAGAGCAAGCTATGTACATGGTGTAACATTTAATGTAGCGGGTGGAAAAACAAGAGGTTAAGATTCTTAGCTGTATGAGCCGTGTACAACATGATAGAAAAAGGAGGCAGTATGAAGCATTATTTTTCAGAAGACAGAAAATTTTTGATGATAAGCCTGTTGCAGCAAAACAATGTAATACCGCTTGCAGAATTAGCAGAAAAACTTGATGTTAGTACACGAACCATACGAAACGATATAAAACTGTTAAATGAGTTGTTTGAAGAAACTGCTTTTATTGAAATCGACCAAGGGATTTGTTGCTTTTATGTTACAAACCATTACGAATTGGAAGAAAAAAAGGCTTCTTTGGAAAAAATGCAAAGAAATTTTGATTCTCCGCAAAAAAGGGTAGCTTATATCATAAAAACACTTATGGAAACAGAAAAACCATATTCTACAGAAGAATTAGCTTATGAAATGAATTTAGGTAGAACAACACTTTCCAATGAAATTAAAAAGTTGAATAAGGTGTTAAAAGATTATGGTCTTTCGATTGAAGGAACACAAAGTGCAGGTATCCGCTTAAAAGGAGAGGAATTTTCTTTAAGACTTTTTATTCTGGAGCATATTTATGATATGTTGTATGATGAAGAAGTGGAAGAAGTACAAGAATGTATTACAGAGCTTTTTCAAGATTATGGCTTAGAAAGTACAACAGAAAAAAATTTTGTCCATTATGTTGTGGTAGCAATCGATAGAATACAAAGTGGTCATAGTTTAAAAAACATGGATAAAAAATTTTATGCATTAAAAAAGAGTGATGCATGGAATATGATACAAGTGATGACCAAAAAGCTACGGCCACTTATCAAAAATTTTAATATAGAAGAAAAATTATTTATGGCAATTCCACTAGCTGGTATGAGAACTCCAACAGACTTGGAACGTATCTCAAAAATCAAGCTAAAACGAGATATTGATGACATGATAGAAGAAATTGTAGAAAGAATTGGATATGAATTAAATTTATATTTAAAAAAGGATAATTTACAAAAAGATTTTTACTACCATATTTCCTTTATGCTCAATCGGCTTGAATTTGGGTATATGCTAAAAAATCCAATGGCAGAAGAAGTTCGAAAAAAATATCCACTTGCTTATAAAATGGCAAAAATTGCCGGCAAAGTGGTAGAGGAACGGTATGATGTTGTCATACCAGAAGATGAAATTGGCTATCTTACAGCATATTTTGGAGCCTATATTTTAGAATATAGTATTGTACAAAAACCCTATCGGATTGCATTGGTATGCAGCACAGGGAGAGGAACTGCAAGATTAATTTCCTCACAACTTAAAAAATTATTAGACCATAACGCGCAAATGGATTTATATTCAGAGAAGCAAACATCAGCGGAATTATTAGATAGTTATGATATTGTATTTTCGACTGTAAAATTACCATTTGAAACAAAAAAGCAAATTATTAGAATTAAAGATATTTTTGATGAAAAGGAATTATTACTTCATATTCAAAAAGTAAAATATCTTGAAAAAGCGAATGTTTTTGGAGAGGAAACAAGCGGCGCATCTCTTATTGCTGCACTGTTGGAAGAAGATACTTTTTTTCTACTAGATGAAAAAAAGGGGTATTTAGAAAATACCGAAATGATGGTCAAAAAATTGACAGAACAAGAATTTGTAGATGCACAATTTTGGCAAAGGATTTTGGAAAGAGAACAAAATTCTACTATGGTATTTGGGCATAATGTTGCATTTCCACATACCATTAATGAACAAAGAGAAGGAAAATTAGTGTTTGCCTTGGGTGTATGTCCCAAAAAAATGAAAAGCGGGGAGGCAGTACAACTGATATTTTTGCTTGGCTTGCCAAAAGATAATGTTTTAGATGATTCTGTTCTGGTAAGAATTTATGATGAAATGATTTCCATTGCACAAAATGAAGAATATGTAGCAGAAATTGCCAAAGTAGAAAATTATAAACAGTTAGTACGTTGTTTTATTAAATTGGGAATCGGAAATTTATTATAAAAAATGGAAAAATAAAAAAGAAAGGGGATTTTGCCATGAACTTTTGGCTGGTTGCATGTCTGCTGGGAGGCGGATATTTACTACAATGTTTTTTTGGATTGATGCAAATGAAAGATTTTTCAAAAGCATTTAGCCCTTTAAGAAAAATGGGTAGAGTAGCAATAGGAAGAACAAATGGAGGTTTCAGAGCAGGTGCAATCGTCATGTTTGCCATTGATGAAAACGGTATTATATTAAAAGGAAAAAGAATGATGGGCGTGACAGTTCTGGCAAAATTTAAAGATTTTACTGGTTTTGAAGGGAAAAACGTGGGAGAACTGACACAGGCAGATGTGGAAAAATTGCCAAAACCTTTAAAAAAAGCAATTTTAGATGCAGCAATGAATTACAACATTATTATGAGTGGCGGTGAGATTCCACCAAGACTTAGTTTATTCCAAAAAATTAGTCAAAAACTTAAAAAACCAGTGATGAAAACAAAAATGGAATAATCGAAAAGGAGTGTAAAGTTTATGGATTATGTAATTAAGTTTGCGGAAGCCTTTATGAATTTGTTTAATACAGGTGCAACAACCTTTATTGGTTGGATGAGTGGCATTGTACCAGTTGTATTGATGTTATTGATTGCCATGAATACCTTGATTCACTTGATTGGTGAGGAAAGAATTAACAAGTTAGCACAAGCGTCTACAAAAAATCCTTTGTTACGCTATATGATATTACCATATTTAGGTGCATTTATGTTAGGAAACCCTACAGCACTTTCTTTAGGACGTTTTATGCCAGAAAGATTAAAACCAAGTTACTATGCTTCAGCATCTTATTTCTGTCATACATCAAGTGGTGTATTCCCACACATTAACCCTGGTGAAGTATTTATCTTTTTGGGAATTGCAGAAGGTATTTCTACTTTAGGATTAAGTACCATGCCTTTAGCAATGCGTTATATGTTTGTTGGTTTGGTAATGAACTTTGTGAGCGGCTGGGCAACAGACTTTACCACAAAATTTGTTATGAAACAACAGGGAATTGAATTAAGTAATGAGTTGAAAATGTAAAAAAGAAAGCGTAAAATAGAAAGGGGATAATCCATATGGCAGAATATAATGCAATTAAGATTGTAAAAGGTAGTGGCGGATTTGGCGGCCCATTGGTAGTAAAACCAGAAGAAGGAAAAGATAAGTTAGTATATATTACAGGTGGCGGTGCAAAACCTGATATTGTAGATAAAATTGTAGAATTGACAGGCTGTGAAGCAGTCAACGGATTTAAAACATCTGTTCCAGAAAAGGAAATTTTCTTGGTAATTATTGACTGTGGTGGTACCCTTCGTTGTGGTATTTATCCACAAAAAAGAATCCCAACCATCAATGTTATGCCAGTTGGTAAAAGTGGCCCTATGGCAAAATACATTGTAGAAGATATTTATGTTTCTGCAGTTGGTGTGAATCAAATTAGTGATGCAAATGGAGAACCTGTCAATGCAGCAGCACCTGGTTCTACAGTATTGGGCAGTGTTTCTGAAAGTAAAGCACCAGTAGAAGCAAAAACAGAAGAAAAGAAGGATGAACGCCAGTTCAAATATAGTGCAGATAAAAAAGTATCTCAAACAATGGCAGAAGGCAACAAAGGTGGTATTGTTACAAAAATTGGTATGGCTGCTGGTAAAGTTATCAACACTTTTAACCAAGCTGCAAGAGATGCCGTACAAACCATGATTACTTCTATCATACCTTTTATGGGCTTTGTATCCTTGTTAATTGGTTTAATTCAAGGTTCTGGTTTTGGTGATTGGTTTGCAAAATTGTTAATTCCTTTGGCTGGTACAGGTATCGGTCTTGTTATCTTAGGTTTTATTTGTTCTATTCCATTCCTTTCTGTATTACTTGGACCAGGTGCAGTTATGGCACAGGTAATCGGTACCTTGATTGGTGTGGAAATTGGAAAAGGAAATATCAATCCAAATTTAGCATTACCTGCATTATTTGCTATCAATACACAGTGTGCTTGTGACTTCGTTCCTGTTGGTCTTGGTTTAGCAGAAGCAGAACCAGAAACAGTAGAAGTTGGTGTTCCAGCGGTATTGTATTCCAGATTTTTAACAGGTGTACCTCGTGTCATTGTAGGTTGGATTGCAAGTGTTGGTATGTATGTATAAGAAAGACAATTACTATAGTTTGTAAAAAAGAACATAAAAAAGGAGGATTTCATTATGGCAGTCATTTATGACAACAAAGTAAAAGGATTAGGAGCTTGTGTAGCAGAATTTGAAGGTATGTTTATCTTGTTTGGTGACAATGCACCAGACACATTAAAAGATTATTGCTATACCATTGATGTAAACCCTATCAAAGAAGAAATTAAAGCAGGACAAAAAGCAATAATTGATGGAAAAGAATATAACATTACCGCTGTTGGTGATGTTGTAATGCAAAATCTTGGAAACTTAGGTCATGTAACTTTTTCCTTTACTGGTGAAACAGAGCCAGAATTGCCAGGAACTATTTATTTAGAAGTGTCTGATGTACCAAAATTGGAAATTGGTAGCACAATACAAATTATTGCATAAAAAATAAAAAAGTTAAGTTTGCATAAACTCTCAATCATGAATTCCCCCACTTACGGATAGAAGTGGGGGTTTTTTAAGGTGAAATTTTGAAAAAAGTGACCAAAAACTTTATCTTTTTATTGGTACTCCGTTGTTGTTTTATTATAGCAACTATTTAAGTCCAACACACGACAGCAAAACGAAGCTTTGCAAACAAGTTAAAACCTTGGGCTCTGCCCAAACCCGCAAGCTTTTTGAAAAAAGCTTGACCAAAAACTTTATCTTTTACATAAGGAACAGAATGAATTTTTAATGTATGGTGCTCCATTGTTGTTTTATTATAGCAACTATTTAAGTCCAACGCACGGCAGCGAAACGAAGTTTTGTAAACAAGTTAAAACCTTGGGCTCTGCCCAAACCTGCAAGCTTTTTGAAAAAAGCTTGACCAAAAACTTTATCTTTTACACAAGGAACAGAACAAATTTTTAATGTATGGTGCTCCGTTGTCGTTCTACTAAAGTAACCGTTCAGGTTCAACGCACGGCAGCGAAACGAAGTTTCGCACAAAGTTCTTTGCTAAGCTTTCTTTCAAGAAAGCGTTGTCTTTATTCTGGTGTGGGAGAGTTTAGTTGCTCCAGTGCGTT
The DNA here is from genome assembly GCA_910587195.1 of uncultured Clostridia bacterium. GTDB lineage: Bacteria > Bacillota > Clostridia > Lachnospirales > Anaerotignaceae > Coprocola. The sequence goes on from CAJUKL010000007.1 coordinate 48,693, forward strand.
TTGTGCATTGGCAGCATGGTTTGAGTCTGGGTATTCGTCTAAGATTCTTTGGTAATATAGTTGTGCTGTAGCAACATCATTTTTTTCCTGCGCAATTTGTCCTAAATAATAAAACGTATCATCAATAAAATCTTCAGAAGATGCATATTTTAAACAATTTTCTAAATTTTCTTTTGCAGCATCATACTCTTTATTTAGAAATTCGCTGCGTCCTTGGGTATATAAAGCGGAAGCTGCTTCTGGTAAAATAGATAATTGTAATGTGTTTAAAGTTGCTTTTTCTTCTTCTGTAAAGTTGGAAGAATCAATTAAAACAATTTTTGCTGCAGCTTCTATAGGATTTCCATTTTCTGATAAGGCAGCCGCTTCCTGTAAAAGAACAGAATTTTGCTGTTTGATTGCTTCTGCTTTATATTTATTATTTTCTTCCTCTAATTTTTCAGCTCTTTTTCGTAATTCTGTTAGTTCTTCTGGTGTAATGTTACCGTTTGCGGTAGCAGCAGAAACTTTGGAACGTAAATCATCAATTGTTTTATCCTTTTGCTCGGAAAGAGCAGGCATAACAAGAGAAAGTAATACAATAGCAACACTGACGCCACCAATTAAAAAAGCGATAATTTCATTTTTAAAACCGTTTTGACGAATTTGACGACGATAGGTGGGGACAGGAGGTGCAGCATCTGTTCGTTTGACAGTATCAGTAGTATTTTTAGCACCTTTTTTTTCTTCTACGTTTAAATCTTTGTTTAATTCCCTTGCATAGCGTAAGGCTAGAGGATTGTACTGGTCAATTTTTAATACTTTTTGCACAAAGTAAGAAGCTCTTTCTATATTGTTTTCCTGTAAACAACATAGTGTCATTAAATTGCACGCTTCTACAAAATTTTTATTATATTCTAAGGCACGTTTTAGCTGAATAAGTGCTAAATCATCACTACCTTGCTGTAAATAAGCGATTGCTTGGTTATAAAATTGTATAGCATCATTTTTTTTCTCTAATTTTCTACCATCTTTTTGCACGATTTCAATATAACGGGAAGCTGGGTTGTTGTTATGTTCAATGGAAGCACTCACAATCCACTGTTTTAGTGCATCTGCAATTTGTCCCTTTTCGTGATAAACAAGTCCTAATAAATTGCGTGCAATATAATTGTTTTTGTCAAAGAGAATACTTTGTTCTAATGCTTTGATGGCACCTGTTAAATCACGAGTTTTTGCTAGGTCTAACCCTTTGTTATATAAACGAATGGAAGTATTTCTTGTTTTTCTAAAAATAAAGGCATCTACACCGCAATTTGGGCAGACTACCCCTTGACGGATAAAATAACCACAATTTGGACACTTCATTGCATACTCTCCTTACCGATTTTGTGTTGGGTGATTGGGTGCCGTTGGGTAACTTTGCTTTTTTGAGAGATGCTGCAAAATGTCAAGAATGTCCTGTACTTCACTTGTGTGAATGGAATCTTCGATTTTTTCTAATTCTAATATAGGTTGATATTTTGAGAGTTCCTGTTTAAAATCTATCATAATAAAACCTCCAGACAAGAGATATAATTTTTAATTTCGCCAATCATATAAAGAGAGCCACAGCAAAGAATTGCGTCTTTTTTTGCTGTTACAGCCAATGCTGTTTGGTATGCCTCTGTTACATGTACTTTTTTTAATACTTTTTTATGTGGTATTTCTAAATCATTAATATTTAATTTTCTGTTGCTTTGGGGTTCTGTCAGTATCACAATGTTGACAAGAGGAAGAAGTTTTTGTATCATTTTTTGATATTCTTTATCATTTAATATGCCAAGAAGTAGTGTTATTTTTTTGTGTTGAAAATATTTTTTGATGGATTGACAAAGCATACAAATACCATCTATGTTGTGCGCTCCATCTAGGACAACAAGCGGATTATGTTGTACTAATTCCATTCTTCCTTGCCAATATGTTTTTTGAATCCCTGCTAATATTTGTTGTTGTGTTAAGTGCAATCCTTTTTGTTTTAGCACATGACAAGCGAGTAGTACAGTAATACTGTTTTGTATTTGATAGTTGCCTAATAAATTTAGATGTACGGTATGCTGAAAATATTTTGTAGAAACAGAAAACAAGGTTTTTTCTAAATTTTGAAGATGTATTTTTATTTTAACGTGATTTTGCAAATCATAAAGTGGTGCGTTTTTTTGTCTACAAATTTCCATAATTCTATTATATACTAAATTCTTCTGTGGATACAATACCACAGGAACATTTTCTTTAATAATTCCGGCTTTTTCTGTTGCAATTTGTTCTAAAGTATTTCCTAAAAATTCCATATGATCCATACCAATCGACATAATCAAACAAAGCAAAGGATTTTCTATTACATTTGTTGCATCATACAGACCACCAAGTCCCACTTCTAAAATTAAAATATCCACTTTTTCTTCTGCAAAATAATGAAAACAGATTGCAGTTAAAAATTCAAATAAGGTAGGAGCTTCTAATCCTTCTTCTATCATTTGGGTATAATATTGTTTTACAAAATGCACTTCTTGTGCAAATTTTTCATCAGAAATACAAACGCCATCTATTTGATACCGTTCATTATATTTTATAAGATGAGGAGAGGTGTATAAGCCAGTGCGATAACCATTTTCTGTTAATATTTTTTGTAACATGGCGCAAGCAGAACCTTTTCCATTAGTACCAGCAACGTGAATGCATTTTAGTGGTGTGCTTCCCATTCTTTTTAGAAGTTCCTGCATTCTGCATAATCCTGGTGTTGTGGTAGAACGAAATGCAGAAATTTGATTGATATAAGTTAAGGCTTGCTGATAGTCCATGCTTTTCCTCTCTTTCTTTTGTGATGTAAGTTTTGATAGCACTCTATTGTGTCATATAACGAAAAATATTGTTTTAGTTTTGTGAATTATTTTTAAAGTTCTTAAAGTTCTTAAAGTTCTTAAAGTTCTTAAAGTTCTTAAAGTTCTTAAAGTTCT
>CAJUKL010000007.1:51767-67357 GCA_910587195.1 uncultured Clostridia bacterium
TAAAAGAACTTTAAGAGTGGGAGCAAGGCTCCCACTCAAATACTCTTTTTTAATAAAAAAATAGCATGACTTATGAAAAAACTGGTTTATTATGAACTTAACAAAGGTTGGAATTTTTTGGGATTTTTCTCTTGTGAAAAGTTTTTTCAAGTCTATACTTCACTCCGGTTGTTGCAAAACAAACATCCATTGGGTGTTTTGCAATCTATAGACCAAAAACTTTATCATTTGCAAATAGCAAAAACGAAACTTTTTATTTTGGTGACTTCCGTGTCGTTTTACGGCAGTAACTGTTCAACTTCAATATACAGAAGCGAAACGTTAGTTTCGCATAAAAGTTCTTTGCTTACTTTCTTTCAAGAAAGTAAGTAAACATCTAAAATATTATTATAGCAGTAATTGTAAAAAGTGCAATAACCTTGTAGAAGATATAAGATTTTTTTAAGAAATGGATAAAAATTATCATTATAATTAATTTTTATTGTCATTTTGGTACGAACTATTGTATAATAAATTAGTTTTGTAAGTAACAGTAACGTGGAGGTGTCAGCGTGGACAGAGAGGACAACAATCAATGGGGAAATGAAAAAGAGCGTTATTTGCGTGAGATATTACAACAAAATGCCGTTCCTCATACAGAAAGAAAGCAAGGTCAAAAACAACAAACAAGACCACAAAAACAACAAACACAACAAATACAACAAACCCAACGAACAAGACAACAAGCAAGACAACAGACAAAACAACCTACAAGAAGAATGCCAGAAAGACAAATGCAAGAAGCCAGAAGAAATGCAGAAATAAGAAGAAAAAAACAGAAAAAGAAAAAAAGAAGCAAAAAAGTATTCTCTACTTTTTTCCTAATTTTTGTTTGTCTTGGACTTTGTCTTGGAGCATTTCAGTTTTTTAGAAGTTTAATGATGCCTTCTAATCCTGGTGTGGGTTTGGATACCGGAGAAGATGTGTCTGTTACCATTCCAGAGGGTGCAACAACATCTGATATTGCAGAAATATTAAAAGAAAAAAATTTAATTACAAGTCCTTTCCGCTTTAAATTGGAAAGCAAATTAAATGATTATGATGGTACATTTCAAAAGGGAATTTATACTTTGAATACAAGCATGACGCATCAACAAATTATGGAATTACTTCAAAAAGGGGGAGAAGCAGAGGAAAATTATCAATTTTTGATACCAGAAGGTTTTACTGTGGATAAAATTGCACAGAAATTGCAGGATTCAGAAATTATGTCAGCAGAAGAATTTATTAATGAAGTGAATACTGGTGAATTTGACTATGAGTTTTTAAAAGATTTGCCAACTTCTTCCGACAGAAAATATAAATTAGAAGGCTATTTATTTCCAGCAACCTATACTCTTTATGATGGTGTCACAGCACATGAATTAATTGATAAAATGTTGCAACGTTTTGAAATTGAATATGATAATACTATAAAAGATGCACTCACTTCTGATTTTACTTTAGATGAGATTGTAACAATGGCGTCTATTATAGAGTCAGAAATACAAGTTCCAGAAGAAAGACCAAGAGCTGCTGGTGTTATTCGGAATCGTTTAAAACAAAATATGAAATTACAAATGGACGCAACTGTATTATATGCGCAAAATAGTAATAAAAACCGCGTTATGGAGGCTGATTTGGAGTATAATTCTCCTTATAACACATATCAAGTAGATGGCTTACCCGTTGGCCCTATTTCTAATCCTGGTGCAGCGGCATTAGAAGCAGCACTTCACCCAGAAGATAATAATTATGTTTATTATGTGGTGGAGGCTTATGGAAAAAGCAATCATATCTTTACAGAAACTTATGAGGAATTTTTGCAGGCAAAAGAAAATTATTTAGCAAGTAGGGAATGATACTATGAATTATGTAACAGATGAAGAAATGAATTTATATTTAAGAACTGTGCAGCCTATGTATAATGGCATTTTAGGAGAGATACAAAAAGAATCCATTGCGGCACAAGTGCCAATTATACCACATGAAACAGCAAGGTTATTAAGTGTATTGCTTTCGATAAAAAAACCTAAAAAAATATTAGAGATTGGAACGGCTGTTGCTTTTTCAGCGGGGCTAATGAGCCAATATTTGCAAGAAGGTGGTAGCATTACAACCATAGACCGTTTTGAGGTAATGCTAAAAGATGCAAGGGAGAATATTAAAAGAATGCATTTAGAGGATACCATTACTTTGTTAGAGGGAGATGCAGCGGATATTTTACCAACATTACAGGAAAAATATGATGTGATTTTTTTAGATGCGGCAAAGGGACAGTATGGCAATTTTTTGCCGCACTGTATCCGCCTTTTGCCGGTAGGTGGTATTTTGATTGTAGATGATGTTTTGCAGGGAGGAAGTATTGCAAAAACACGCTTTGAAGTTCCCAGAAGGCAAAGAACAATTCATAAAAGAATGCGTAATTTTTTGTGGGAGATTTCGCACCATAAAGCATTAGAATCCTGCATTTTACCGGTGGGAGATGGTGTTGCAGTTTGTTATAAAAAAGAGTCCTGAAACTCTGCAAGCTTTTTGAAAAAAGTTTGACTAAAAACTTTATTTTTTGCAAACGCAATAGAGTCTTATTTTTAACCTATGATAGTCCGTTGTTGTTCAACTACAATAACCACTTAACTCCAGGACACAGTCGTCAAAATTCTATGTTTTCTTTCCAGAAAGCGTGAAAGGAGAAATTATATGCAAAAACCAGAATTATTAGCACCGGCGGGTGATTTAGAAAAATTAAAAATAGCAGTTCTTTATGGAGCAGATGCCGTTTATATTGGTGGAGAAGCCTATAGTTTACGAGCAAAAGCTAAAAATTTTGATAAGCAAAAAATGCAAGAGGGAATCCAGTTTGCGCATCAGCATGGGGTAAAGGTCTATGTGACAGCAAATATTTATGCCCATAATGCTGACTTTGAAGGTATGGCAGAGTATTTTAAAGAGATACAAAAAATGGGCGCAGATGCTGTTTTAATCTCTGATTTAGGGGTGTTTTCTGTAGCAAAAGAAGCAGCACCACAATTAGAAATTCATGTTTCAACACAAGCCAATAATACCAATTATAAAAGTGCGCAGATGTGGTATCAGTTAGGGGCAAAAAGAGTTGTTGTTGCAAGGGAACTTTCTTTAAAAGAAATAAAACAAATTCGGCAAAATATTCCTCAAGATATGGAAATTGAGGCATTTGTACATGGTGCGATGTGTATTTCTTATTCTGGTAGATGTCTTTTAAGCAATTATTTAAGTGGTCGTGATGCGAATAAAGGAGCTTGTGCACATCCTTGCAGATGGAAATACCATTTAGTGGAAGAAACAAGACCCGGTGAATATATGCCTATTGAGGAAAATGAAAGAGGCACCTATATTTATAATTCAAAAGATTTGTGTATGTTGGAGCATATTCCAGATTTGATAGAGGCAGGGGTTATCAGTTTTAAGATTGAAGGCAGAATGAAAACGCCTTTTTATGTTGGAACAGTAATCAAAGCCTATCGTATGGCGATAGATGATTATTTTGAAAATCCTGAAAAATATTATAAAAATATTCCATTGTATGTAGAAGAAGTTTCTAAAGCAAGCCACAGAGATTATACTACAGCATTTTATTATGGAAAACCGGATGGAAACCAACAGGTTTACACCAATAACACTTATATTAGGGAATATGATTTTATTGGTATGGTAAAACAGGATTCTGATGAAAAGCATTGCGCAATAGTGGAACAAAGAAATAAGTTTTCTGTAGGAGAAATAATAGAGGTTATGCCAGCAAAAGGAAAGGCTTTTTCTATGAAAGTAAAGCATATGTGGAATGAAAATGGAGAGGAAATTTTATCTGCACCGCATCCGCAGCAGATATTAAAAGTAGAGTTTAGTGAGGCAGTAAAAGAATTTGATATGATGAGAAAAGCAGTTGAATAGATAGAGAATTTTACAATCTATGTAAGGGCGAAAGCCCGGTAATTATTTCATTTCTGCATATAATTTTTTTAACGCTTTTTTTTCGATACGGGAAACATAAGAACGAGAAATTCCCAGCATTTTTGCAATTTCTTGCTGGGTAACTTCTTCCCCTCCATATAAGCCGTAGCGCAATTCTATGACAAGTTGTTCTCTATCTTTCAACACAGATTTTAAATTTTGATAAAGTTTTTTAGTTTGAATTTTTAAATCAATTTGTTCTGCAATATTATCGTTTTCTGCGCTGATAATATCTAGCATAACAATTTCGTTTCCATCTCTGTCTGTTCCGATGGGGTCTTGCAAAGAAATATCCTGATTATGTTTTTTGGAGGCTCTCAATGACATCAAAATTTCATTTTCAATACAGCGGGAAGCATAAGTTGCTAAACGGATTCCTTTTTCAGAATGATAGGAAGAAACCGCTTTAATCAAGCCGATTGTACCAATAGAAATAAAATCCTCCTGTTCTTTTTGAAACCCATTATATTTTTTTGCAATATGTGCAACCAATCTTAAATTATGTTCAATTAGTATATTTTTTGCTTCTTGTTTTTCTTCTTCTGTCCCTGATTCAAATTGTAGGATATATTTTTTTTCATCTTCTATTGATAAAGGTTTTGGAAAACTGCTTCCAGTTACAAAAGAGAGTATAAAAAAGGTAAACACAAGCATACCTCCCAAAAGGGTGATTGCTTTATTCTATGCTGGAACCTCTAAAAATGTGACGCTTTCTTGACGCTTTCTTGAAAGAAAGCTTAGCAAAGAACTTTGTGCGAAACTTCGTTTCTCTGCCGTGCTTTGTATTTGAATGGTTGTTGTAGATGAACAACAACGGAGCACCGTACGTTAAAAATTCGTTTTGTTCCGTTAGCAAAAGAAAAAGTTTTTGGTCAAGCTTTTTTCAAAAAGTTTGTAAGGGTTTGGGAACAAAGTTCCCAAGGTCTTTTACGCTTATAAGCTTTCAAATAAGACTTTTTTTATAAAAACAAGCATTTTTTTTCTATTCCCTTCTTTTTTCTTTTAAAAACAAACAACTTTTTTAAAAAAAGCGCAACTTTTTGTGATGAGTTAAGGTTTTTCCTATTCCAAAAGCAAGATTGTACAAAAAATAGTACAAAAGGAGTAGAAAAATAGCATTTTCAGATTATTGTATTCTTATTGTATATATAGTATACTATCAGACATAGAACGAAATATAAATTGTGCAAAAAGATAATTGTTCTGTTCGTAATCAATAAACTTTAGCATTAATGTATTAAAGAAAGTTGATTTTTTAAAAAAAACTAGTTACTATTTTTTGCAATCACTAAGTTGAAAACTTTCCTAAAATGCTCTATATTGTATATTGTATCTAAATTATCCAAAAAATGTAAAATACTTTAAGCAAACAATAAGAGTTTTAAGTCAAATGTATCACTTGGTTTTTATCAAAATATGCTCTCTGTTTGCCTTATGTATCAGATTGAACAATGGGTAGTTCACATAAAGAAGGGATGGCTGTTTTGAATACAATAGACAATAATGATTTTATGATTTTAAATAGTATTATCTATAAAATACATACAAACCCTGATTTTTTGGCAATGAGGAAAGAACTTTTAGAGCAATTAAAGATGATTATTGATTTTGACAGCGCAGAATTTCATCTTTCCAAAGGCGATGGCAGCATTTCATTAACGTCCTCTGTTTCTTACAATAAAAATGATGCTCTTGATTTTTCTCAAGTCTACGAAAATATTGATTATAGTCAAGGAATTTTAGGAACAGGAAAAAGTTTTGTTTATCGTGAAACAGATATTATTTCTGACAAAAAAAGAGTAGAAACAGAGTATTATAAAAATGTGTACAAAGTAAATAATTGGCATTATTCTTTACAACTTGTGTTGGGACATAATGAAATTTTTTTAGGTGTTATTACCTTTTACCGAAACAAGGAAAAAGAGGATTTTAAGTATTCTGACATTTTTAAAATACAACTGATTAAAGACCATCTTGCTTATCGAATTTACAAAGAACAAGAAAACGCTATAAAATATGGAGATAAAGTTTCCATTCAAGATGCAGTAGAGCGATTTGGATTGACTAAAAGAGAAAGTGATATTTTAGAATTGCTTATCTCTGGATACAGTAATAAAGAAATTTGCGAGCAGATAGTTATTGCAAACAATACTTTAAAAAAACATGTTTTAAACATTTACCGAAAGTTAGATGTAAAAAACAGAGTGCAATTATTTCGTAAAATAAAAGAAACATGATATTGACAAGTCGTTGTAATTTTTAAAAGATTTTAAAATTGCAATGGTGCGTTCCAATAAACAGAAGATTATCTTCTAAATTACCTACACCAAATTATCGTATGAAACAAGGAGGAAAAAAGTATGTTAGAAAAATTTAAAGACACAAGTGAATATTTAGGAAGAGTTTTAGGTTACATTCATTCAGACATAGACCAGATTCCAGATGCAGAAAAAGAAAAAATTACAAAAGAAACCATCGAACATTTTGACAATTATGTAAGTCCAGGTTGGTTAAAATATCGTAAATCTGTATCTACCAATGCTGCTATGTTGGAATGGCAAGACCACGACAGTAGTGTTACAAGTTTGTATGGCGAAGATTTTATTGACTGTTTAGGTGGTTTTGGTATCTATACTTGTGGACATAAAAACAAAGAAATTGTTGAAACTGTAAAAGCACAGTTAGACCATCAAGCACTTCACTCTCAAGAATTGTTAGACCCACTTCGTGGCTATTTAGCAAAAGCAGTTGCTCAAATTACACCTGGTGACTTACAATACTGCTTCTTTACAAACGGTGGTGCAGAAGCAAACGAAATGGCATTAAAATTAGCAAGAGTTGCAACAGGCGGACGTTGGTATGTTTCCACAGTAAACGCTTTCCATGGTAAATCAATGGGTGCTGTTTCTATGGGTGGTAAAGGTACTTATCGTACACCATATACTCCAATGGTACAACAAGTTGTTCACGTAGAATATGGTAATGCAGAAGATGCAAGAAAAGCAATCAGAAATTTAATTGCTGTTGGCGAAAAAGTTGCTGCATTTATCGTTGAACCAGTACAAGGTGAAGCTGGTATTATTATTCCTCCTGCTGGATACTTAAAAGAAATCAGAGCAATTTGTGATGAATATGGCGTTGCTATGATTTGTGACGAAATTCAAACAGGTATGGGTCGTACAGGTCATATGTGGAGATGTGAAGGCGAAGATGTTGTACCTGATATTTTAACATTTGGTAAAGCATTTGGTGGTGGCATTATGCCAATCACAGGTTTAATTTGCCGTCCTCCAATGTGGACACAAGACTTAATTGACAATCCATGGTTGCTTGGTTCTCCAACATTCGGCGGAAATCCTGTATGTTGTTCTGCAGCTATCGCAACAATCAAATATATGATTGACCATGACATTCCTGGCGTATGTGCAAAAAAAGGTGCATTGATTCGTGAAGGTTTGGACAAATTGGCTGCAAAATATCCTGACTTAATTGATGAAGTACGTGGTATTGGTTTAATGCTTGCAGTAGAATTTAAAACTTCTGAAATTGGTTATGAAGTAGCAAAAGGTATGTTTGCTCGTAAAGTAATTACTGCTGGTACTTTAGTAAATGCAAAATGTGTTCGTTTTGAGCCTGCTTCTGTTATTACAGAAGAACAGATTGCACAAGTTATCCAACGTATGGATGAAGCTTTGGCAGATACAAGAACTGCTCAAAAATAATAAAACAAAAGATTTTTCCCCACACCTCACAATGTGGGGAAAAATATCCTAATAATATAAAGGAGGAATAGCATGACAATTCAAGAATTAGTAAACAGAGCAAGAAAAGCACAGGCTGAAATCGCAAACTATACCCAGGAACAAGTAGACAAGTTAGTTTATGATGGTGCAAAAATTATTTATGAAAACGCAAAACCTTTGGCAAGACTTGCTGTTGATGAAACAGGTTTAGGCTGCTATGAAGATAAAATTGGTAAAAACACCGATACTGCTGCTGTTTTTTGGGATTATTTAAAAGATAAAAAATCTGTTGGTATTATTAACGAAATCCCTGAACTGGGCTTATTAGAAGTAGCACATCCTGTTGGTGTTATTGGTGCAATCACCCCTGCAACAAACCCAACTGTAACCCCTTTAGGAAACTTTATGCACGCTTTAAAAGGCAAAAATGCAGTGATTATCTCCCCAGCGCCTCGTGCAAAAGAAACTACTTCTAAAACAATTGACTTGATTCGTGAAACATTGGCAAAAAATGGTGCACCTGTTGACTTAATTCAAGTGGTGGATGATGTTACCATTGAACGTTCTGCAGAATTGATGGCTCTGTGTGACCTTGTTATTGCAACTGGTGGTTCTGGACTGACAAAAGCAGCTTATTCCAGCGGAACCCCTGCTTATGGTGTAGGCCCTGGAAACCCTCCTGTTATTTTGGACAGAGGCTATGACCTTACAGATGCAGCTGAAAAATCCTTGATTGCTATCGGTAGTGATAATGGTATTCTTTGCGATGGTGATAACCTTCTTCTGTATCCTGAAGAATTGGAAAAAGATTTCTTTGCAGAATTGAAAAAAGCAGGCATTGTTCTGTTTGAGGATAAAGCAGATATTGCAAAATTCAGAGAAGCATTGTTTAGTCCAGAAGGAAAAGTAAATTCTGAACTGGTTGGAAAAGATGCAAAAGTGATTGCAGATGCAGCTGGTGTTGCACTTGCAGATGGCGTAAAAGTAATGGGTATTAAAATTGATGGCGTTGGAAAAGAAGATTTCCTTTGCAAAGAAATTATGGGCCCTATCGTTGTATTAAAATCCTATGACACATTTGAAAATGCTGTAGATATGGCAGTTAGAAATATGCAAGAAGCAGGTGGTACAGGACATACTGCTGGTATTTTCAGTAATGACAAAGAACACATTAGATATGCTGGCGAAAAAATCCCTGTAGCTCGTCTATTAGTAAATCAACCTACTCCTGATGCTTGGGGTCCTGCAACCAATGGTTTATCCCCTGCTGTTTCTGAAGGCTGTGGTACATGGGGTAACAACATTTTAGCAGGCAATGTAGACTACATTCATATGGTAAATGTTTCTAAAATTGCTATGCCTTTAGATGTAAAAGTTCCAGATGCTGCTGAAATTTTTAAAGATTAAGAATTTGGGGATGTTGTCCCCAAACCTCTGCAAACTTTTTTCAAAAAGTTTGACAAAAACTTTGTTGCAAAAACTAGCGTTTTTGTTTAACAATATAATATTTTGTGATGAAATTTTAGCGAAACGTAGTTTCGCATAAAAGTTCTTTGTTTCTTTCTTTCAAGAAAGAAGTAGGTGTTTGAGGGCAATGCCCTTAATGTATATAATATAAGGAGGAAATTTATTATGGTAGGTAAAAAAGTGGTACATCATTTAATGATGAGTGCAAAAGATGCACACTATGTAGGTGGTTTAGTAAATGGTGCAAGAATCGTTGACCAATGGGGCGACGTTGGAACAGAATTGATGGTTTATGTGGATGGCGATATCAGTTTATTCTTAGGCTATGAAAAAATCGAATTTTTAGCACCCGTTTATGTTGGTGATTTTATGGAATATCATGGCTGGATTGAAAAAGTTGGAAATCAATCTTATACCTGTAAATTTGAAGCATGGAAAGTTGCTACACAACTTGACAGAACTGATGCAGATTTAAGTGGCGTTGCAACTCCACATACAGCAGCAACTGCTTGTGAACCTCCTGTTCTTTGTGGTAGAGCAACAGGTAGCTTGTTTATTGCAAAAAAAGACCAAAGAGGTCCTCAAGAATCTTCCTTCAAAGATAGAAAACATCCAGGTGAATAAAATATCATAACGTGATTTTAAAATTCTTCTAACAATAAATAAACGTCCCACCCCATTTGGGGTGGGATAAAAAACCAAAGGGGGGCGGTCTATGGAAGGAACAAAAGAAACATCAAAAAATGACTTTAAAAAACTGTTAATTGTTTATGGTATTTTATTTGCTGCATTTATTTTAATCGGATTTTTAGTGCCAGATAATCCAGATGACTTCGGAATACTCACAACAATTCCAGCGATATTTATGATTATTTTTATCTTCCGGACAAAGAGAATCGTAGAAGGTTTAACATTAGCAAGCATTTTATGCTGTATTATGGTACATAAAGGAAATTTTATTCCAGCTTTTGCAGATATTGCACAAGTGGCTATGTTAAGAGAAGATACCGCTTTTTTGATTATTGTATGCGGTTTGATGGGCAGCCTTGTTGCCTTGATAGAAAAAAATGGCGGTGGCTTTGCTTTTGGTGAGTTTGTTGCTTCTAAGGTAAAATCTCCAAAATTAGCACTTTTTGGTACAATGTTGTGTTCCGCACTTTTTTCTTTGGATGACTATTTAAGTTCTTTGACTTCTGGTATCGCAATGACACCTGTAAATGACAGATATAAAATTCCGAGAGAAATGACAGCATATGTTATTGATACAACGGCTGCTCCTATTTCTGTTTTAAATCCTATTTCTACATGGGCTGTATTTATCGGTTCTCTTATGGTAGCAAATGGTATTGCAGAAGAAGGACAACAATTACCAACTTATATGGCGACTGTGCCTTTTAATTTTTATGCAGTATTTGCACTTCTTATTATGATATTAACTGTTTTGGGCGTTATCCCTAAAATAGGCCCTATGAAAGGTGCATATGAAAGAGTTGCAGCAGGTGGTCCTTTAGCTCCTCCAGACTCTGAAAAAATTGATATTCGTTCTGGAAAAGATAGTATTGTTCCAGAAGATCCAAAACTTCGTAATTTCTTTGCACCTATCCTTATTTTAATTGGTGCTGTTGCTTTCTTTGACTTTGATATGCAAAAAGGTATCATTACTGCAATCTTTATCTGTTTTATTTACTTTGTTGCACAAGGAATGGATCCAGAAGAATTTGCAGATACCGTTGTAGAAGGTTTAAAAAACATGGTTTTACCTATTTTGCTTATGATACTTGCTTTCTGTTTTGCAGAAGCCAGCCAGCAAGTTGGATTTATTGACTATGTTATTGATGTAGCAGTTCAAAATATTACCTTACCTTTTTTACCTGTAACTGTATTTTTAGTATTTGCAGCTACGGAGTTTATTATGGGTATTAACTGGGGTATGTATATTATTGCAATTCCTATTGTTGCACCAATCACACTTGCTTTAGGCGGAAATATTGCCGTAACAGTTGGCGCTGTTGCAGCAGCAGGTGTTTGGGGAAGCCATTGCTGTTTCTATTCAGACGCAACAATTCTAACTTCTTCTTCCACAGGTTGTAACAACTTTAGACATGGTATTACACAAATTCCTTATGGTGTAATGGCAGGTGTCATTTCTGCTATCGGTTACATCATTTTAGGACATGTGATATATTAAAAAAACATACATAAGAAAGAAGTACAGACATTCCCTTCGTTGTCAACACAAATTGTCTGTGCTTCTTTTTTATTGTTCCATCTTGCTTTTCATTCTTAAAAGAACTTTTTTTTCAATTCGTGAAACCTGTACTTGCGAAATTCCCATTTTTTTGGCAATTTCCGACTGCGTTTTATCTTCAAAATAGCGCAGCAAAATAATCTGTTTTTCTTTTGGAGTAAGCTGATTTAACATTTCTTTTAATGTAATTTTTTCAATCAATTTTTCCCCATTATCATTTTGTTTTATCTTATCCAAAAGATACATATTATTACTACCATTACTATCTTGATATACTGTAGCATAAATGCTTTCTATTTCTCTGTCTGCATCCATTGCTGCTGCCAATTCTTCCACAGGCACATCTAACTCTTTTGCGAGTTCTCCAATGGTAACTTCTCTACCTGTCTTATGAATGAGTGTTTGCCTTACATATTTTGCTTTAACTGCTAATTCTTTCAAGGGACGGCTCACTTTTATCATACCATCATCTCTTAAAAAACGTTTGATTTCTCCCATAATCATAGGTACTGCATAGGTGGAAAATTTTACATTCATTGTAACATCAAATTTTTCAATACATTTGAGCAAGCCGATGGCACCGATTTGATATAAGTCCTCCAATTCATAACCTCTGCCTTGAAATCTTTTGACAATAGACCAAATCAAACCCGTATTTTCAGAAACCAATTTTTCTTTTGCTTCCTGCTGTCCTGCCTGTGCTTTTTGGATTAACGTATATACTTCTTCTGTTTCTAAATGATACACATTCTCACCTCACAAAAAGGCTTCCCGATTTATCACTTTTACCATTGTAATTTTGGTTCCAACACCCTCCACACTTTCCACTATCATGCTATCCATAAAAGTTTCCATGACCGTAAACCCCATGCCAGAGCGTTCTAATTCGGGTTTAGAGGTATAGAGTGGTTGTCTTGCCTGTTCAATGTTAGGGATTCCTTTTCCTTTATCTGTTACAATAATTGTTACTTTATCTTTTATGTATCCACAAAACAAGCTCACTATCCCATCTTTATTTTCATATCCATGTATAATGGCATTGGTAACAGCTTCCGAAACAGCTGTTTTAATATCTGTAATATCCGAAACAGTTGGATTTAATTGGGACACAAAAGTTGCTGCTGTGACTCTTGCAAAAGCCTCATTTTCAGAAATTGCTTTAAATTGTACTGTCATTTCATTTTCATACTGCATTTTTTACACCTCCTATCGCTTTTAATGCCTCTGTGACACTTGCATATTGGGGTATAATTCTTTGCATTCCTGCCATCTGAAAAATTTGGGATACTTTTTCATTTGCATTTGCAACGACCGTTTTGCCACCATAAGCCATAACACTTTTATATCTACCAATTACCATACCAATTCCGGAACTATCCATAAAAGTTACATCTTTGAAATCAAAAATCAAATGTTTGGTATCACTTTTTTGAAATTCCTTTTCTATTTTTTCTCTTAAAATTGCTGCACAATGATGGTCAATTTCACCTTGTATTTTTACAATCAGAACAACTGATTTTTTTTGAAATTCTATCATTTTCTTTTTTCTCCTTTCATACAAACTATCCCCCCATTTACTATACACCATCTTATACCAATTTTACGAATTTTTTATCATCAAATTCTTCTATATTCCGACTTTTTAAAAGATAAAGATTGTGGAGCGTTTATCTATGCTTCGTTCCGGTCGGTGCAGAACAAACGTCCACCGGATGTTTTGCACCCTCAAACTCCTACAAGCTTTTTGAAAAAAGCTTGACCAAAAACTTTACCTTTCGCAAACGGTACAGATTCTAAGTTTTAACGTATGGTGGTTCGTTATCATTCAACTAAAGCAACTACTCAACTCCAACACACGGCAGCGAAACAAAGTTTCGCACAAAGTTCTTTGCTAAGATTTCTTTCAAGAAAGCGTCAAGAAAGTAAGTTGAATATAAGGTGTTTTTATGATATACTTTTTTAAAATAATGGCAATAAATTGAGTGGAGGAAAAATATGATAATTGATAATTTAATTGAAAAAATAAAACAAACCAATAACCCTACTGTTGTTGGACTAGACCCACGTTTAGATTATATTCCCAATTGTATCAAACAAAATGCTTATGAAAAATTAGGCAAAACACCCTCTGGTGCAATGGAAGCTTTTTGGCAGTTTAATAAGGCAATTATTGACGCTACTTATGATTTGATACCCGCAGTAAAACCTCAAATTGCAATGTATGAACAATTTGGAGTGGAAGGAATTGCCTGCTATATTAAAACCATTGCTTATGCTAAAGAAATGGGTTTACTCGTTATTGGTGATATTAAAAGAAGTGACATTGCTTCTACTGCTGAAGCCTATGCAAATGGTCATATTGGAAAAGTAAAAATTGAAGAAAATCAGTTCGAAATTTATAGAGAGGATTTTGTAACGTTAAATCCCTATCTGGGCTGGGATTCCATAGAACCTTATTTGCAACATTGCAAAGATTTTCAAAAAGGTTTGTTTATATTAGTAAAAACTTCTAACCCTAATAGCGGACAGTTGCAGGATTTGAAAGTAAATGGCGTGAAGCTCTATGAAAGAGTCGGCGAATTGACAGAGGATTGGGGTACTCCTTTCCAGGGAAAATATGGTTATTCTTCGATTGGTGCGGTGGTAGGAGCAACCCATGCAAAACAAGCAGAGGATTTAAGAAAAAAATTGCCACATACCTTTTTTTTGGTGCCCGGATATGGTGCACAGGGTGCAACAGCAGAAGATTTATCTGTTTGCTTTGATAAAGAAGGACTTGGTGCAATCGTTAATTCTTCTCGTGGCATTATTGCAGCTTATAAAAATAAAAAATATGCTGATTTTTCTGACTTTGCACAGGCATCTCGTCAAGCTGTCATTGATATGCGTGATGACTTAAATTGTGTACGATAAAAAAGGAGAAAATATGAAAAAAATAGAACAAGCAAAAATATTGAAAAATGAACGCTATGCAGAACAAATTTATGAGATGGTACTTTTTGCACCAGAAGTTACAGCATTGGCAAAAGCAGGACAATTTATTAATATATACACTGGAAAAGGTGAAATGTTATTACCTCGTCCCATTAGTTTATGCGAAGTTGATAAAAAAGAAGGTACCCTTCGCTTACTATATCAGACAGTTGGCAAAGGAACAAAATATTTTTCTAGCCTTGCAAAAGGAAACAGCTTAAAAATTTTAGGCGCTTTAGGAAATGGTTTTTCTATTCAGCCGGAACATCAACAACATATTTTAATCGGGGGCGGAATTGGTGTACCTCCTATGCTAGAATTGGCAAAAACATTAAAAGGAGATATTTCTGTTTTTATTGGTGCTAAATCAACACCAATTTTAGTAGAGGATTTTAAAAAATTAGGTGCAAATGTATTTGTGGCTACTGATAATGGTAGTGTTGGCTTTCATGGTACAGTGTTAGATGTCTTACAACAAAAACAGCCCAAAGCAGACATGATATATGCTTGTGGCCCTAAAATGATGTTAAAAGCGGTATCTACATGGGCAGAAAAAAATCAGATGCCTGTGCAAGTTTCTATGGAGGAAAGAATGGCTTGCGGAATTGGTGCTTGTGTAGGCTGTGCCATTCCCATAAAAAAAGGAAATGATTGGCAAAACTTAAAGGTTTGTAAGGATGGTCCTGTCTTTTGGGGCAAGGATATTATATGGGAAGAATAAAAAGTATTGCATTACTCCAAAAGGGAAAACAAATTGGTTTTGAAGAAATCAGGGAAAAAAATAATGTAAAAATTTATTTTTGTGTTGCTGTGCAAAAATGGGAAGGAAAATATAAAATTTATCAAATGGAATTAGAAGAAGATAAATTTTCTTTGTTCTTTGAAGGCTTGGCAGAAGAAACAGAAAAAATCATACAAGTGGATACCATAGAAAAAGTATTACACTATTTTGATAAAGTATTACACATAGATATTGAAAAATTACATCCTTTAAAAGGACAAAAAATATTTTATCCAGAATTTTAGAAAATAGAAATCCCTTTTTGAAATGGACATCAAAAAGGGGTTTTTTATAAAAGAGTGACATACTCCCACTGCCTATGCTAACGCATAGAGGTGGGGGCTTCTCGTTCGATAGTACCAATGTACTA